>CAZEQP010000301.1:0-5049 GCA_964514345.1 uncultured Candidatus Obscuribacterales bacterium | reverse complement strand
CAAAGGCGCCGGCGCCTTTGCTCTTATGGTGGCGTCGGGAAAATCTTTGTTTGACTATTTCATGCCCAGCAAAACTTTCACTGTCCGCTGGCTTGGACCCTCGATGGGCACCGGTCATCAAATTCGAGATCACCAGATTGCTCCATTCTTGAATGAAGCATCAGGCAAAAAAAGAATCATCATAGCCGGTGGCGGAATAGCCGGACTTTCAGCCGGATGGTGGTTGAAAAAACAAGGCTTTAGCGACTTTATCGTGCTTGAAATGGAAAATAAGGTCGGCGGCAATTCAAGTGATGGTGAAAACAAAGCGAGCAAATATCCGCACGGAGCGCACTACGTTCCAGTGCCAAATGAAGAGTCTAAATTTGTGCGCGAATTTTTCCAGGAAACAGGCATAATAACAGGCTTTGCCGAGGACGGTAAAGCAATATACAACGAGCTTTATTTGTGTCATGATCCGCAAGAGCGTTTATATAAAGACGGCTCCTTTCAAGAAGGACTGGTCCCGAAGCGAGGATTGCAACCAGCCGAGCGGGAAGAAATAGATCGTTTTTTCGCCACCATCAAAGACTTGCGCCACAAAAAAGGTTCAGACAATAAACCTGCTTTTGCCATCCCTGTGGATTTGAGCTCGCAAGATTCGCAATTTAGAGACCTGGATAAAATCTCAATGGCGCAATGGCTCTCCAAAAACAATTTTCATTCGCGTCCTTTACTCTGGTATGTCGACTATTGCTGCAAAGACGATTACGGCGCTAAAGCCGACAAAGTCTCAGCCTGGGCAGGTTTGCATTATTTCTCAGGAAGACGTGGCGTGGCCGCCAACGGTGAACACAATACAGTCGTGACCTGGCCTGAAGGCAACGGTTTTTTAGTGGAACAATTGAAAAACAAACTTTCGGATCACATCAAAACCGATGAAACAGTAACCGCAATAAACAACCCAGCCGGCGGTCTTTTAGTAAGCACCATAGGTGGTGAAAAACAGCAAGCCTACAATTGTGACTACCTCATTTTTGCCTGCCCGCGATTCCTTTCCGGATATTTAATCACAGACTATCCGCAGGATCGTCCGGGATCTCCTGCCAAGAAAAAGTCTTTGACTTACGCACCGTGGCTGGTGGCTAATATAACATTGTCCCGCATCCCCTCTGCGCGAGGCGTCTTGCCGGCCTGGGACAATGTCAGTTATTACTCAGACTCGCTTGGCTATGTGAATTCCACTCATCAGAACATTACAACCCGCACAAGCGACACTGTGATTACTTATTACTTGCCGCTGGCGCAAGCCGAGCCCAAAATAAGCAGAGCCAAGTTACTCTCCCACTCACCTGAAAAATGGTCGGATCTTATTACTGCCGATCTGGAAAAAATGCACCCCGGAATCACAAGAAACATCCTGGATATCGAGCTTTGGCCCTGGGGACACGGCATGATTCGCCCAGACGTCGGTTTCATCTGGGGCGCAGACAGAGCCAAAATGCAAGAAAATTTCGGCAATATTTATTTTGCCCACTCAGACATGAGCGGCATATCTAATTTTGAAGAAGCCCAATATCAGGGTATAAAAGCAGCAGGTCACATACTGGAGAAAATCGGACATAAGTTGCAGGCATGACCCAGACAATTTCCACCCCCATGCAAGAATCGACAACACCATGGCAAAATCAGCCCTGGCTGGCTTCTGCTCGCTGGGATTGTTTGTTTATAATCGCTCCTGCTTTCATCACCTCTTTTCTGGTAATTGCTTTTCGCCCTTTTTTTGAAAACAGTGCCAATCTGCCGCTCTGGGCCTGGGTTGTGCTTGTGATGATGGTGGATGTGGCGCATGTATACGCCACACTTTTCAGGACTTATTTAGACAAACAGGCGTTTGCCAAAAACAAATCATTGCTGATTGGTACTCCACTTGCATGCTGGGCAGTGGGAGCCCTTTTATACAGCCTCTCACCAGGCGGCGATGGTAATTATTTCTGGCGGGTTCTAGCTTATCTAGCTGTCTTTCATTTCATCCGTCAACAATATGGCTTCATGGCTTTATACTCACGCAAAGATCCCGAATCGGCACGTAAATTCAGATTGCTTGATGGTGCCTGCCTTTATCTTGCCACCATTTATCCCATCATATACTGGCACACTCATTTGCCTCGCAACTTCAACTGGTTCGTATCAGGTGACTTTGCGCCTAACATGCCTGAAGCCTTTGCTAATGCCGGTTTTGTTGTTTATCAAGTTATCGCCGGTCTCTACATTTTGAAAGAAATCTGGATGTTTGTTTCAAATAAAGCATTCAACATCCCGCGAAATTTGATCATCGCTGGCACCGCACTCAGCTGGTGGGTGGGCATAGTTTCAATCAATTCTGATATGGCATTCACTCTCACAAACGTGGTCAGCCATGGCATTCCATACATGGCTCTGGTCTGGCTGTATCACGGCACCCAGTCAGTAAAGAAAGCTGAAGACCAGAAACCGTCATTGGTGGCACAGATGTTTCTGTCATATGTTCCTGCATTTGTATTGTTTCTTGTTTTGCTTGCATTTTTTGAAGAAGGGCTCTGGGACGGATTTGTCTGGCGCGAACACTTAAACTTTTTCGGACCGTTCGGCGCCTTGCCCGCCATAAACGATGCAGCCATACTTGCAATTTTAGTTCCATTTTTAGCTTTGCCCCAGTCTACACACTACGTCTTAGACGGCTTCATCTGGCGAGTGAAAGAACGCAACAACATTTGGTCGGCGTAATGAAAATACTAAAAGTGCCTAGCTAGATAATTGATTTAAGCAAGGCCTTGTCTGTATCTCAATTTTGTCCATACATCCAATCTACAACTGGATGATAGATTGAGAATGTTGACAAACGGTTGGCATTATGCCAACATAAAAATAAGGTTACGGGCAAGGATGAAAATCCTGAATGAAACCATCCTTCATGTCTTTGGAGAAAGACACAATCAGGCTAAGATTCCTCTAGAGTCCTGGCTTCAAACAGCGAAAAATGCAAATTGGAACCATCTGGTAGATGTAAAATCGACATATAGACATGCAGATGGCAACGTTAAAGGTGTTTATACGGTGTTCAATATCAAAGGAAACGATTATCGGCTAATTGCTCTCATAGACTATCAAGAACGATCAATTACCATCACTGAAATATTTACCCATGCAGAGTATTCTCATTGGAGCAAAACGAAATGACAGGAGCCATTAGCGGAAAAAAATACGCTGAGCTTCTAACTAAGAATCTACCGCGTGTGATTGAAAATGACCGTGAACTTAAAAAGGTAATTGCAGAAGTTCAAGCCTTTATGATCCGAGCCGATTCGCTCACTCCTGAAGAAGATGCGCTTCTCGATTTAATGATCGCTCTAGTAGAGAACTATGAAAGCAAGAAATATGGAGATATGAAAAGTTCAGTTACTCCACTGAACATTCTAGAGCATCTGATGGATTCTAACTTTCACACCGCAAAGGATTTGTGGGAAGTTGTCGGTGACAAAGGAACGGTATCAAAAATATTGAGTGGCGAAAGAGCTATCAGCAAAAGCATTGCAAAACGTCTTGCCAACTTCTATCACGTTTCGCCGTCGCTGTTTATTTAGCTGTTTTTCGTATCGCTCGAATCTTCTTTCTTCACTTTGAAGAATTCTTCGAATTGACGCTGCGAAATGCCTTTTGCTTTCAAGAACCAGTGTTTGACACGCGAGATGATACCAGTGCCTTGTGGAATTTGATAAACACCTGAGCGCACATTGGCGATACGATTGCGATCTATTTCGTATTTCACTTTAGCCATGTCGGCACGCAGCTCGTCTGTTTTGTAAGCAAGACGCATAGCGCGATCCGCTTGTTCTTGCAAATCAGGAATCAATTTCAATTCCATATCTTGCGAGGCAATTTTGGCGCGGTCTTCCACACGGTCTGTGAGCAGTTTGATGATTGTGTCTTGAGCTTCTACAAGTGATCTGCGCAACTCGGCGATTTCATGATCTCTGTCTTCGATAAGGATTCGAATTTCTTCCAGCTGCGGATGAGTCAAATCCAGTTTGTTCTCGCTTATTGGAGCAGGAAGGTCTGCACCTTCCTTGCGGAGCATCTGAGCGAATCCTTCAAGGAAGGTGACCAGTTCGCTTCTTTTCACCTGGTCGACCTGTCCGGCTTTCTCAGCCAGTTCGCCCTTAATTTGGGCTAATTTGCCGACTTCATTATCTGCTTCTAAGTTTTCTTTGACTGAAGTTTCTTTCACAGTCTCAGGACTGCAGTCAATTGTTTCCAGCTGGTCACCGACTTCAGGCTCCGGCGGCAGAACTGATTTCAGTTCCACTTCCACTTGAGCTTCCATCTGAACCTCGGGTCCGGTTGTTTCGGTCGCGGCAGGTTCTTCGGTAAACAACTTCTGAATTGATTCGGACGTTACTTTAGGCGGAGAAGGCATGTCGGATGTATTCATATTTTGAGAAACTCACCGGATTGCTTGAGGGACGATATGCGTGCAATTGGACCAAACTTATTATCTCCACAACCTCAAGAAAAGTCCAGGATAAGGCTTTCCGTATATATACGTATCTAAATAGATAGTGGCATATACGGTGAATATCTAAATCCTATTTAATTGCGATTTTGATACAAAATCTAATTTAGTGTCCCGGTTTATTCTTTGGTTTAGCGGCAGGCTTTTTGGGTTTAGCTTCAACTGCACCTGGCAGCGGTGTTTTCTTTATACCGAAATATTCTTGCAAAACCATTTTGGCAAGCGGTGCGGCTGCGGTGCCCCCGTGACCTCCGTGCTCGACAAAAGCGCAAATTGCAATTTCTGGTTTTTCGGATGGTGCATAACAGCAAAACCAGCCGTGTGTTTTTGACCCCTTGGGTGGTGCTTCAGCTGATCCTGTTTTACCGGATATCGCCACTTCAGGCATGTTCACTCTGCCGGCGGTACGACCTTGCACAACGGCTCGCAGACCGTCGGATCTTACTTTCATATACTATGGTGTCATTTTCCAGTATTCAGCTTTTGGTGCCGGTATTTGCCTGTCACCAATTTTGATG
>CAZEQP010000300.1:0-5056 GCA_964514345.1 uncultured Candidatus Obscuribacterales bacterium | reverse complement strand
TAAGCAACTTTTATTGATGAGTGAAACACCCGGTCTGCCTCAAAAGGAGTTCCTCTATTTTGCCGATACCGCCCGTTGCCCTTATGGCGGTCGCAGTCAGTCCGAAATACAGGAATTTGTCAAACAAATTGTTGCCTGGTGCGAGCGCGACAGCGCCGATCTGGTAATAATGGCTTGTAATACCAGCGCCGCCCTGGTCGAACCAGCCAAAAGATCCCAATATTCTCTTAACTTGATTGATTTGTTGCAATCGACCGCAGCCAGCATCGCCCAAAAGAAACTAAAACGGGTGGGTGTAATGTCCACCAGGGCTACTGCCTGTTCTCTGGCATTCACTAGAAGCATTAAAGAAGAAGATGCAGCAACAAGTGTTTTTGAACTTGGTTGTCCTGATCTTGTCCCGCTTGTAGAAAGCAATAAATCCAAATCAAAAGACTCTGTCACCGCTCTTGAACCTTACATTTCAGAATTAATCGCATATAATGTGGACGCCATTGTTTATGGATGCACACATTTTCCTTTCCTGGAAGATTCAATTCGCCGCCTTCTGCTAGAAAAGAATGCCAGACATATAGAATTGATAGATCCCGCCTGCTGTTTGAGAGAGGCTCTTAGCGACTCTCAAACAAAGTCTCAAAAAAATTCTCAAATGAAAGAATTTCAGAATGCATTTGAACAACTGAACAAGCGCTGTCGCTTTGTCACCACCGGCAATATTGATTCTCTTGCCCGGGGAATTAGAACTCATCTGGGACTGCCGTTCGACCGGATAGAATATTTGTCTTTAGACGAGCTCACTTTGAGCTCATCCACAAGTAACGACATCACAAAAAGTATCAGTTATCGTTAAATTCATTAATGAATCTTGTACAAACAAATCTGAAACTGGAATCAGTTGCAAAATTTGAAAGTCTTGAAGTCCTGTACGAAAAAGCCGGTGCTTGCATGGCTTGTCAACTTTGTCAGACCCGAAAAAATGTTGTCTTATTCCGGGGAAATGCTGAAGCCAAACTAATGGTGATAGGTGAAGGACCCGGTCAAAGAGAGGACGAAACCGGCTTGCCATTTGTGGGAAGAGCAGGACAGTTACTTGACAAAATACTGACTTCAGTAAATATAGATGTACAAAAAGACGTTTATATTTGCAATGTGGTTAAATGCAGACCGCCTGGAAATCGACCTCCATTGCCGATTGAAATGGAAGCTTGTTTTGATTATCTGTCCCAGCAGGTGCGCATGGTAAACCCTAAAATTATCTTATTAGCCGGGGCAACCGCTGTAAACGCAGTAATGAAGGTTAAAGAACCTATAAGCAAAATCAGAGGCAAATGGTTTCAGTGGCAGAACAGCGCAAGCTGTACAATGGATACAAAAGTGATGCCCATTTTTCATCCTTCTTACTTGCTGCGCAATGATACAAGAACGGTGGGCAGCCCCAAGTGGCTCATGTGGCAAGACATCCAGGAAGTCAAAAAACAGTTAGATTTGTTATAAAACAAACAATTGACTGTCAGTTTTCATTTAGGATAATAGAACTATGGCTAGGAAAACAGAAAATTTCTATTCTGATTTGTTGACTTCAGAGATGACTGAAGCCTTCACCAACGACTTCGGCAAAGCGATTCTGCGCTTGCCCAATCAGGGTCGCGGTGAGGTTCACGACGATGTGGTGGTATATTTTTCCGCTCTCGCCATGGATCAAGTAAATTCTATTGCCTCCAAATACGGTATCAATGACCCGGATGCATTGCACGAGATGTTCCAGCTCACCCGTCACAATCTGGTTCAAGGCTTTCGCATCGGACAGGGCATGAAAGGCACCTGGAAACCCAGTTAATTTGGGTTACGACTATTTTTGCAAAGCAGCCATCATGCTGTGAATTTTTTTCTGCACTGCCGGATCTTTTGAATAGTGGATTCCACCGTAAATCAAAAGTCCGATCAAAAGCAAAGTCAGCACCTGGGTGATAAGTCCCGGACCCATGCTGTTTGAGCGCATCTTTGATTTGTTGCTGAAACGGCGGGTTCCGGTCACTGCTTGATCACGCTGGGCTCTGGGCAAGGCCAGGCGACCTCCACCCTGCACTCGAATTTTGGCATACTCTTTGGCCGACGGCAGTTGACGTTGACAGTTCACACAAAATCGCAGCTGTGCTTTGATGGGAGAATGACAGAAAGGGCAGTTGGAATAACCCAGTTCCTGACGGAACTCTTCAATTTGCTCTTCCTGACTGGGCTTCTGATTGCCGCCAAAAATCGAGCTTATGGTGGCAAGCAATTTTTGCACCGGATTTGGTGCAGCCTCAGCCGGCTTGGCCCGATAAGAACCGGTCATTTCCTGCTGTTGCGGAGGTATGAAAGTGCCCTGTCCCGGTCCCTGGAAATGTGATGTTTCGGTTCTCATTTCTTGCAGAATTTGTTGCACGGCATTGGGAACCGGCTGGTTCAACTCAAGAGCAGGGTGCTCGCCTGTAGCCAGGGCTTCCGCTTCACTTTCCAGGTCCTTGTATCCCTGGGCTTCCTGCCTGAATCTGTACGAACGCACTTTAGGCCAGTCCCGGCGCAGAGCATCACGCAATTCTTTGGCAAAGGCTGTGCAACTGGCAAAGCGATTCTCCGGCTCTTTATTCATCGAGCGCGTTATTACATAAGTGGTCTCATTGCAGCTTTTCAAATCAGGAGCAGCGTCGGCAAACGGAATTGGCGTCCCGTACAAATGACAATCCATCATTTCAATGGCTGATTTGGCCTTATATGGAAGCTCTCCGCTCAATGTTTCATAAACAAGTATTCCCATTGAATAAATATCTGAACGAGTGTCGACAACTGCATTTGACAAACATTGTTCAGGGCTCATATATGGCGGAGAACCACAAACATCGCCTGCTTTTGTGATTTGATAAACGTCTTCGGCAAAACAATCTGTTTCTTTCAGCTTGGAAAGACCGAAATCAACGATTTTCACCCAGTCTTCCGTTTCACCGTGTTTGCTTAAAATGATGTTTTCCGGCTTCAAGTCTCTGTGCACAACATCATGACTGTGGGCAAATTCAAGAGCATCCAACACTTGATCAAAAATAATGGTGGCTCTATCAAAGGGCAGAGGTCCAAGAGCTTCCAGCTCATCTTTCAAACTTCTACCTTCGATAAATTCCATAACAAGGAACGGTTGACCCAGTTTGCTCATGCCAAAATCAAAAAGGGTCACTATATGGTGATGGTTTACCTGCGCAACGGTACGAGCTTCGCGGTTGAACCGTTTGAGCGCTTCGGAATCCGCCACCTTATGTGCATGCAACATTTTGATGGCAACTATACGATCTGTCTGGTCGTCCTGGGCTTTATAAACTACACCCATACCGCCTTTGCCCAGCACTCCTTGAACCAAGTAACGATTGGACAGAAGTGATCCAATAAGCGGATCACGCGCACTTGCGCCGTCGCCGTTCTGGTCCTTAGGGTCCTTCTGGTCTTTCTGCAAGGATTTGCTCTCTATATTTTCGGCCGGGCACACTGTTAAATCAGTCCCTTACTTAGTAAGTCCGGTGAGTTCTGGTGGAAAACACCATATAAAACAAGCTATCTATATCCATATATCCCCATACCCGACAGTTCAGGCAACTAAACCGGAAAAGCGTGGAATGGGCGCGCTCTTAACCCTTTTCAACCGAAACGCCAATTTTTCAAAGACTTTGGCTTCACATAAATTCAGCGATTACAGAATTGCTCACACTCACAGCATTCTCACTGATTGACAGATTGCCGTTTTTCAACCTGAGCAAGCCTCCATCCAGCATTTTTTTGATTGAATCTGCACGATAATCCATAAGGTTTACCTTGTAATCTCGTTCAAAATCAGACAGATTGATACCCTCAATCATTCTAAACCCAAGCATAATGCCCTCTTTCAGCCTCGTTTCCGCATCTATAATTTCTTCAAACTCAACCGATAACGGTTCACGCATATAACGGGCCATAGATCTAAAGTTGGAGCTTCGCACGCCATCCACATATCTATGAGCTCCTACTCCAAAAGCCAGATATTCGGCGTTCTTCCAATAAGTCAGGTTGTGAAGGCAAGCATGACCCTTTCGGGCAAAATTGGAAACTTCATACTGGTCAAAACCGGCTTTTTTTAGTGTTTGGACAAGTGCACTGCGCATAGAGTTAAAAATTTCATCGTCCGGATAAAATGACGAATTTTTCTCAAAACGACTATAAAGAGGGGAATTAATGCTTAATTCCAACCCATAAGCCGACACATGTTTAATTTGTGGTTTTTCCCGGGAAAGTCGGACAAACAGGTTCAGTGTTTCCTGCCAGCTGTCCAGAGTCTGGGTGGGCAAACTATACATAAAATCGAGGCTGATAGCGGGAAAATCCGCCTTGCAGGCAAGTTCTACCCCGTGCAAAGCCTGGGCACAAGTGTGGTCCCGACCTATGGCTTTCAGTTCTGCATCATTGAAAGACTCTATCCCAATTGATAAACGATTGATCCCCAGTTCTCGCCAGAAACGGCACTTGTCCTCGCTGATAGAGTGCGGAGTGGACTCCATGGATACTTCCATGTTTTCATCGCACTCAACCAGCGAAAGAAGACCTTTGTGAATTTCGGCAAGATTTTCCGGTGCCACCAGAGATGGTGTGCCACCACCGTAAAAAATGCTTTTGAGCTTGATCTCGGCTCTGGTCTCTTTCAATCTTTGCTTAATTTCTTCCAAGAGGATTCGGCAATAGTCATCTTCCAGGTGCTGCATGCCGGAAAAGGCTGCAAATTCGCAGAAGTCGCATTTATGAGTGCAAAAAGGCAGATGAATGTAGGCAGCTTGAATCATGCTTGGTTCGTGATAGATTTAGAAGGTCCACAATATACAGACAATAAAGTCATGATGTCACCTTTTCCCAGAATTTCGATACAAATAGCCCTCTGTTTATTCACTTTACAGATTCCTTTGCAGACATATTCAACTTTGATGGCGAGCGCCCAGCCGTCAAAGAAAGCCGCCCCCGCATCCGGTGCCGAGTCGGTACTGGAAGGATATCTGGATCTGTTCAA
>CAZEQP010000299.1:0-5063 GCA_964514345.1 uncultured Candidatus Obscuribacterales bacterium | reverse complement strand
ATTTACTTTCAATTCGCCGTATTCAAGCTTTGCCACATTGGCGTTATCGATTGTGACTTTACCGCTCAGTTTGGATTGCGGCGCAAGCCCCACCGAAGAAAGAATGGGAAATCGCACCAGTAGCTTTTCCACAAATTCTTTCAAAACCAGATCTTCTGAAGCTATTTCAGTTCTGGCAGTAGCATTTTGCGCTTTGCCGTTAATTTTTATAGTGAGGAAAGCCTGACCGGATAGACCTGCAGGCTCTATTTTTTGATTTTTATCGATAGGTCTTATAGTTAAATCCTGGCTTGTTGCCGTGCTCAAGCTTTTCAATTTTCCCTGAACTTGTGCTTGAACAGTGGCTGTACTCTTTTGCCAGTTTTGCAGATGACCGGAAGAATTTAATTCAATGGCGCTGAAATTGAATTTCAAATCACTCCACTTAATGTGTTTTTCGCTCAGATCAAAAGTCGCTTTTCCTTTGCCGTTTTTGGTATCAATGGATTTAATGCCGTAGTTGTTCACCGCCACCGAAAGTGTTGGGGCGGCAAGGTCGATGAAAGCGCGTATGCCTTTTGCCGTATTGCCTTTTCCTTCCACTTTGAGATTCATAGTGGCCTGCGGCAAGTTCGCTTTAGTCTTCGGATCCTGGAGCTCTTTTGCCACTTTCGGATTAAAAATGGCGGCATATTGCGAAATCTCTTCTTGATTGAGATTGCTGCTTTGCAAAGTAAAAGAAAGATCGTGGTCGTCTTTGCTTTGTTTCTGGATAAAGCCTTCCAATCGAACTTTGCTTACATGTTTGTCCACCTGGTGCGTGCCTGAAAAGAAAAAGGGCAGATTTTTGCCTTTGCGCGGAAAATTAAGCAATAGACGCACATCTTTGAAGTCCACCGGCGCTGCAGGAGGCAACGGAACCACCCTGACCATCCCTTTTTTGAACTGAATGAGGTCTACGTCGGTATTTTCCAGATGGAGCAAATCTTCAAAGTTCCAGTCATGCGGCTCCGGACCGGTTTTAATCAGAAAGACCTGGGGTTCTTCAAAATCTAGATGTTTCAACCTTATACGCCCGGATAAAAGGGGCAGGACGGCGATTCCGAAAGATGCATGACGCGAAAAGAACAAAGGTGTGCCTGAAGCATCCATCACACCCACTTTGTCTGTTTCAACGTTAAGCCCGTTCAGGGCAATCCCCCAGCTCAATCTGCCTAACTTGACATTACGTGACAGAGCCTGATTAAGAATTTTCTCGATATGAGGGCGAGTCCAATTAACGTCCCGCAGTAGCGCAACAGCCGCCAGGACTGTTAAAGTGAACATCCACAGCAAAATAAACTTGGCAATAAGAAGTTTATAGCTTGTGGGCGATAATCTGGGTTTCGGTTTTTCCACGGGTTTTAAGGTTTGCACAAGCTTAATGATAGGACAGAATGTAGTGATTAATAAGAAACTCCAAATTATATGTTCTGAACATAGCTTGAAAGAAAGTGTTACAAGCCTTGCAATTTCCTTTCTTATTGCAGGAACGCTCCCAGTCTATGGACTGAATACGTCACCTGAGAGTTCCTGGTTATTAGCCGATTCAAGCAACAATTCAGACTCGGATGTATTTGATTCGCAACAAATGATCAAAGAAGAACCCAGGGTGGAGCCTCAGCAATATCAGCCAGCAGAAGGGCTGCGCTACGAACAGCCGGTGGAGCGTATCGAACCTCAAGAGTCAATTCAAATTCCAGTGCAGTTGCCTCAAAGAAACGCTAAACGAGCCAAAGCGGCGCCTGAGATTCGCGAAGTAATTCCAGACGGGAGATCTCTTCCGCAAAATTTCGACAACATGAAAAAGAAAGTGAAGCAAAAAAAACGCTCACGCAAAGAAGCCGCCGAGGAAATGCCGCCTGTAGCCCCTAAAATAGTGCCTTTATCTCAAAGCCAGAAAGCCGATCCCCAGGAAGCAGCACTGGAAAGACTGGTGCATGAGCTTGAATTCGGCACTCTTGCCCGCTCTATCACAATGCTTCGCGGTCTGGTCAGAGACTATCCGGAAGATATGGATTATAAAAAATTGCTCGATATGTCTTTAGCACTACAAGACGCCGACACCTGGTATTCATACCAAAGACACACACCAAGTCCGACCTTGAATGGTGGAGAAGAACCGGTTAAAAAACCGGATCAAAAGCCAATTCCACAAATTCAAGCCTCATCGGATAATCCGCGTGTAAACGAATTAAAAAAATCATCCTGGCTTTTGATTCGAAACAATTACAAAAAAAGCAATTAGACTGCATTGACCGGTCCCTTAACCGTCGCCATTTTTTCTTCCCGAAAAGCGCTTGATTTTTTATGGATACTTTTAGCGATAATTGGTCTTTCGCTTTTGCTTCCCGTCACACCAGGGACAGTGTCATTAAATCCGGTCGGAGTCGCTTTCGCATTTGCCGCCACACTCTGGGGTTTATACATTATCGCTGGAAAACGAGTCGGTCTCCTGCCTGCCGGACAAACAACCTCACTTGGAATGCTCACCGCCGGATTGATTTTATTCCCATTTGGAGTCATACATGTGGGAGTAAAAATTTTAGACCCGCACATATTAGCCAGCGGATTCACTCTTGCCATCGCATCCAGTGCAGTGCCTTACACGTTGGAAATGTACGCACTTAAAAAACTTCCCAAAAACACTTTCAGTATTTTATTGAGTCTTGAGCCTGCTGTCGGTGCCATTTCTGGAGTGTTTATTCTGAATGAGTCTCTTACTATTTTGCAATGGGCTGCTATTTCAAGCATCATGCTGGCTTCTATGGGAAGCGGCCTAACAGCCAAATCAACAGCGATGAATGAAAAAGATACAGTAAGTCCGGAAGTATTAGTATAACTTTAAAATTCGAGGTCAAATCAAAGTGTTTAAAAAGGACAGAGCCGAACAAACTCTAATACCGGTAGAACTTGAAACATAATCATCGGTTCCGACCGCTGAAATCTGCCAGGCTTCACATTCAGGAAATCGTTCTTTAAAATATTTCAGGCTTTTGCTTACTTCGCCGTCATTCCACTTACATTCAATTGCATGAGCGGGTTTTCCTTTCTCTAAGACTATGAAATCTACTTCTCTTCCATCGATATCTCTAAAATATCGCAGCTCAATATCATATCCTTGAGTGTCTTCAATAAAGTTTGTCCACTTCAACAGGTGACTTGCCACCAGATTCTCAAACCGAAAT
Organism: uncultured Candidatus Obscuribacterales bacterium; assembly: GCA_964514345.1. GTDB lineage: Bacteria > Cyanobacteriota > Vampirovibrionia > Obscuribacterales > Obscuribacteraceae > Aved-18. Next base: position 1,857 of record CAZEQP010000299.1, on the reverse strand, counting down.
GCCGGATCTTCCACTAAACTCCAGTCGAAATGATAGTGCTTTTGTTCTTTTTTTACCGCTCGAATTTTTGCTGCGCCAAATGGTGAAATTCGAAAAATTGCATATAGTCGCTCAAAAATAGTCAACCAGCGAGACAAGGCTTTGTGACTCACCTGCAAATCTTCACGAAGTGCATTTATAGAAAGGGGAGAACCGACTAATGCAGGAAGCCTTAACATCAGCATTTCAAGAAGACTAAGATCATCTACACGCTCAAGATTAGTGAGGTCTTCCCAAACCAATCTTTGTCTATATTCTCTAGACCAACGGCGCGCCTCTGTTTGTGAACCGCCGAAAAAAGGTTCAGGAAAACCACTTAGATTTAGCAGCATATCAAAGTCTGCCGACTTCGAAATTTTCAATTCCGCGACAGACAAGGGATGCAAGCGCAAAAAATGGTACCGTCCCTGCAGTGAATCACCGGCAAATCGATAATAGTCGAGTCTGGAACTTCCAGTGACGAGAATCTTTTGTTTTGCTCCGAAAACATCGTAGAGCCCTTTTAAATAATTTCTCCAAGCCCGGTATTTGTGAATTTCATCAAAAACCCAAAGATCGGCAACCGGCAGTTCGCTTTTGAGAATGCACTCTCTATGTTCTGCATAGTCCCAATTCAAATATCCTTTTTTGTCTTTACCCAAGATATGGTGAGCAAGAGTAGTCTTGCCCACTTGCCTGGGACCTCCGATAAAGACCATCTTTTTTTTCAGGTCTTTTTTAATTTGATGGGTCAGGTAACGCTCACGAAATCGCATATTTCTACTTTACTAGTAATTTTGCCAATAGTCAAAAATACTCGCGAGTATTTTCGCCTTAAGTCAAAATTACTCTTCCTGCAAATCAGCTCGATTCGTCAAACTCAGCTTTGGGTCAATAGAGTCAAAGGGTATAAAACAATATATTAGTCTTGATGGGGCAAGGCATGTCTAAATCCAGCGAAACCCCGAAGGAAGGCGATCGTTTGGTCGCTCAACCATCTGCAATTGAGAGTGACATCCCTGATGTTCAGCAAGCTCAACTGGCAGGAGCAGTTGAAATACGCGCTTTTCTTGAAACCAACCAAAATTTGCACGATGGTTCTGCCGGTGGAGATTCTCAAGAAAGCATTCAGATTGTCGCCCTTGATGAAAACGGAAAAGAGCGCATTTTAGCGCAACGTCCCAAAGTGCCCGGGCAAAACGACGAACCGGAAACTATGGACACAAGCACATTGCTTGCAGTCGAAGCAAAAACGAATCCAGTAGCAAAAGTCATTGCTTTGTTCAGAAACTGGATTGAAAAACTTCCAGCTGGTCGGCAGAAAGAAGAGTACAGAGAGCTTTCACGCCAGCAAGCAAAAGAACTTTCACCTGAAATAAAAGACAAACTGACAAATAACGAACTTGTCCGACGCGGCTCGGAAATGCTTGCTGCTATAGAAAAATATCAACACGAACAAAGCGAGCGTCGCTGGGGACAATTAATAGGCACTGTTCAAGGAGCAGGTGAAGTAGCCATTAATCTGGCTAAAATTGCAGATTTCAGCGCGGCTCTGATAAAAGGTGACAAAGAGACGGCCGAGAAGATGGGTGCTGAATTTGGTACTTCACTGGGAAAGACGATTGTTTCCGGTATCCAACTTTTTCAAGCTACCGATAGATATCTCTATGATGTCGGTTTTTCGGGAGATTACGCCAAACCATTTAAGGACATCAGTACGGCTGCCTCAATTTTAAATCAAAGATGGAGTGAACTGCCTCCAAGAGAACAAGAGCGTCTTAAAGCCAAAATAATTACTGAATTAGTGGCAGACGGTCTAATCGGTATGGCAAGCGCCAA
>CAZEQP010000298.1:0-5075 GCA_964514345.1 uncultured Candidatus Obscuribacterales bacterium | reverse complement strand
CTCTTCCGATCTTTCTGGGACTCGCCCTATTCCATCGATCCTTTTAAAATCAGCCTGGATGTAAAGTCTGCCATTCTTTTGAGCGCGGCAAAAAATATTCTTGCAGTCAAAGGAATAAGTCTTGCCAGCGGACACATGGACTTTGTCAAAGAAATGAAAGAATTCGGCTCCACCGAAGGCTCACGCATAACCCAGTTGCTGATTCGCTCCGGTTGTGGGATTGAAGCGAATGCTACAAGTGACACTGAAAGACAGAGACGTTCATATCCCAAACATGTGGGGCAATATGAATTAGCCGGTTTTGAAATGGTGCAAAAATGGAATTTGCCCGATAATGCTCAGCGCATAGCCGAAGAAGCGGTTGCCCTTTTAAGCGCAGAACAATGTCCTCAAGGAAAAACAGACGTAATACTTGGCTCCTCCCAGCTCGGTTTGCAAATTCATGAATCCTGCGGTCATCCAAGTGAACTGGATCGAGCGCTGGGACAGGAAATAAATTTTGCCGGGGCGTCATTTCTGACTCCGGAAAAGCTGGGCAAACTGCGCTATGGTTCAGACAAAGTAAGTCTGGTTGCCGACGCAACTGCAAGCGGGGCGCTCGGTTCTTTTGGTTATGATGATGAAGGAGTCAAGGCTCAAAAAATCTATCTGGTCAAAGAAGGTTTGTTTAGCGGCTATCTCAGTTCGCGCGATACTGCTCAATCTATTGGACTTAATCGATCCGGCGGTTGTATGCGTGCAAACAGCTGGGGTTATGCCCCCATCATCCGCATGACTAATATTTCAGTAGAACCAGGGAATGCCGGTTCACTCGATGATTTAATCGCCAACACCCAAGACGGCATTTTGATGGAAACTAACAAGTCCTGGTCAATAGACAGCATGAGATACAACTTTCAGTTTTCCACCGAGATAGGCTGGGAAATAAAAGACGGAAAAAAAGGTCGAATGTTGAAAAACCCAAGTTATAGCGGCATAACGCCTGAATTCTGGAATTCTTGCGACGCTATTTGTGACATTTCAGAATTCACTTACTGGGGCGAACCAAACTGCGGAAAGGGACAACCGATGCAGTTAATGTGGACCGGACATGGTGCCAGCCCTGGACGGTTCAAAAATGTACAGGTTGGCATAGCTCGCAAATAGAGAAAAAGACACATGATTCAGCAAGCAGACGCAAAAAAAATAATTGATCATGCCAGAAACTACGCGCAGGGAAAATGTGAAGACATCGAGGTTACGGTTCGCGCAAATAACATAGCCACTTCACGTTTCGCCAATAATGAAATGACACAGAATCAGGCGCCTGAATGTCTTGAAATATCATTGCGCATTATCAAAGACAATCGTCAAATAAGACTGAATGGCGATGACTCAACTGAGTCAGGAATTAAGAAACTGATTGATAATGCTCTTGAATCAATCAAATTTTTAAAACCGGACGAAGAATTACTGCCGCTTGAAACACTAGCTTCAGCTGAAGACTTTGAAAAAGAAGCTGAGCTAGCTTCACGCATTGATGAAGAAGCTCTGGCTATGTCGGCTCAGGACAGAGCCGCCCAGATAAAAATGATGATTCAGATTGCCAGCTCTGAAGGTTTGAGCGCAGCTGGTGTTTACGCTAGCGGTGCCACTCTTGAAGCGATCGGAAACTCACGTGGCGATGGAATTGTCTGCCATAAAGAAAGTCAGCTGGAAAGCTCGATTACAGTATCCACACCGGACTCATCCGGCTGGGCAAAAATGGTGGCGTCTCAATTGGGTCAACTGGATGCTCACGCACTCGCCGATCGAGCTACAACTAAAGCAAAACTTTCAAAAAATCCGCAAGACATAGAACCATGCCGCTATACAGTAATACTTGAACCTTCTGCTGTACTTGATCTTGTGTGCTTTCTCTGGAGTGATTTTGCCGCCACTCAACATATAGATAAGTACTCTTGTCTTTTAGATAAGGAAGGCCAAAAGGTTTTTGGTTCCAACATTAACATCACAGATGACGCTTATGACGATATGCAGATAGGCAGTCCATTTGATGGAGAAGGTAAACAGAGACAAAAGATCATTCTAGTGAAAGACGGGATCTTCAAAAATATGGTTTATGGCCGAAAAGCAGCCAAAAAATTGAATCACAAACCAACAGGACATGGTGTTTCAGAACCAAGCTCAATGGGTGAACATCCAATGAATTTGATTATAGAAGGAGGCACTGACAGCCTGGGCAAAATGATCGAATCCACTCAAAAGGGTATTTTGCTTACTCGAGTCTGGTATGTGAGATTAGTTGATCCAGCTCGCAAAATTGTTACAGGTATAACTAGAGATGGAACTTTCTTGATCGAAGGTGGAGCTATTAAGCACGGAGTGAAAAACTTACGCTTTAATGTCAGCTTGCTCGATTTGCTTAATAACGTAGAATCCATGACACTGTCTCATCTGACTGCAGGGGAAGAAGGTTTTCCAGCTGTAGTTCCGGCGATGAAAGTGAAAGACTTCAATTTCACCGAAATGACCAGGTTTTAAAAGTTAGCGCTAGATGAGTCAGGCTTAAACTTTGTCGATTTCGACCTGGTTCCCTCGAATCCGGCAGAGGCCAGATCACTCTGTGATTAAGAGCTTAGCGCACATTTACTAGGGGTATCTTTTGAGGCTTGGCGCTAGATGAGAGAGTGTTTAAGATCTCGAAATAATTACTGTTACAAGCAAAAAGGTTGATCGTGAACGGCGGCTAATGCTAGGACTGGGTATCACTTCAACACAACCTCTAAAGCGCAAACTACAAAGCAACCACATCGCCGAATTCCCAGCATTCTTCCTCGCAGTTACAGCGGGAGATGCGATTCGGCGGTGGCGCACATTGGACGTGTAGTGGTGGTAGATCTCAACCCGGCAAACGAAAGGACTATCCTCGCCATGAAGATCTACAACAGCTGGAAAGACCTGGTTCTCGCCATCATCGCAGGCCAGGAGGACAAGTTCGTCTGCGTCGCACAGAATATCGTCGACTCAGGCCGGTTGCTGGATCAGGCTCTCGAACGCAAGGTCATCCTCGAGCTGGCTCCCGAAGACCAGCGCATGGAAGTCGAGCTTCCGCCCCTGGTTGTCCCCCACATGGACAACGCCTTCTGGGACGGCAAGCAGATGCACGGGAAAATGGGCGGCATGTATTTCGGGGAGTCCAAGCCGGGCTTCTGCGATGTGCCGCCGGTTCTCGACTTCCTCGGGGACGAGCCCAACGCCCCCGACCTCACTGCCATCAAGGAGCGGCTCGATTTCCCGTTCCTCTTCCCGAACTTCGGCGGGAAGCGCTTCCAGAACACCTTCTGGGAGATCGGCGGTGGAAAGACCCACGGTGACTCTGTGGTGGGTGGCGCCCTCCACGATCTGAGGTTCGGCAGGGAAGGCGACATCCTCCCTGACGACATCATCGGTCACGAAGTGCCTCACGGCTTGCCTCCCCTGGTCTTGGGGCACGATACGTTCGGCAAGGCAGGTTACGATATCTACCTGTTCGACGGTCCCGAACCGGCCGACATCTACAAGCCGACAGACTTCATCTACACAACCGAGCGTTCCCTGCAAGACGTGCTGTGGGAGCACGCCAAGCCGGGCGATACCATCGTCTGCGCCAACCACGCGCTCATCCGCCTGGGTGAGCATCTGGCGGGCGTCTGGGGCAAGACCGGCATCACGTTCAAGCTGGTCGACGACCCCAAGCAGCGCATTCCGGAGCCGGAGACTTACGCCGACATCCGGAAGGACTGAAGACGAACCAGAAGTAACGCCTGAACGGGGTCGGAAAGCTTGTATGTAGCTTCCCGACCTCACTGTGTCATCACTACCAGCAACAAGGAAAGACCAGCCCAATGTCCAATTTTCAGGACCACGACCACGACGACATCGAAATCACGGGTTATCTCGAAAAGCCCGGCCGTCTCAGCCGCGAACGGCGAGACGCACGTCAACGTCGCCATCGTTGGGAAGGCAAACAAGCACGCAAGCGGCAACCCGGCAACGGGCGCCGTGCGCAGCAGACTGTCCGCCGCTTGATCGCGGAAGCCGACAGCCTGTAAGGTTGTGGAACCTTAAAATCCTCAGCAACGCCGGTGGGCAAGGGTCGCCCACCGGTTGGACAACGCCAAGGAAAAGGAGAATGATCCATGGCAAACACTTCGACCCCCCGCAACGCCACCTCCACCACACTCGTCAGTTCGGTTCTGTCAATGGAACCTGACGCTTTCGACGGGTTCATCGAAAAGGATCGGCGCCGCGGCGACCGGCGATCGCAGAATGCGAAGTTCAAGAAGCGCGATCGCAGGGACTTCGACGACGAGTAAGTCGACTGCTTCACTGCTGGTGAGTCACTTAGGGGTGCTCACTGGCATTCACCCACAAAGCGCATGAAAGGAGTACATCCAATGAACATGCGACCGACGACCCCTGCACCAATGTTCCGCGACACCACTCCTCCCTCGCACCTGGCCAACTGGGTGATGGTGGGAGATCGTCCCGACACCAGACGTATGCTCCCCCCGCCTCCCGGCGAGGACGACGACTGTCCGGTGAAGGACCGCACCAATCGCCACGCCCGGAAATTCGAACACCGGAAACGGCGGGATCGGCGGGACTGGGACGACTAAGACTCGTCACCCGGCCTTAATATCCAGGGGCTGAATGGCCCTTGTGCAATAGGGCAACGTGATACTACCGGAGGAGGGGACCTGCTCTAGGCCCCCTCCGATTGCCTGTTTGTCAATTTTCACCAGTTTCTGCCGCGAGGCAGAAGGCTGCAATTCACTACGCAGCCGGGTTCCGGGAATCCTGAAAATTCCCACTCACCGCCGTGCAAACAAGGGGTTGTTTGCATGGTATTCACCTGAACCTGTGCAGTTAAGGGAGACCCCCAATGCGCAATTATGGACACCCCAGCAGCAACCGTTCAACCCAGACCCGCATCGCCGGCTTCGGCGTCACGTCCAACCAGTTCCAGGGCGGCGACGACACCGACACCGGAATCGGCTTCGACAAAGGCCGCGAGCGTGGTCAGCGCCGTCGCGACAACCGTGCCAAGGACC
>CAZEQP010000297.1:0-5078 GCA_964514345.1 uncultured Candidatus Obscuribacterales bacterium | reverse complement strand
TCAGAGTCAGTCGCAGCCTTAGGGCAACAACTTTCGAATCCGGCTCTCAAAATTAGGGTTTTTCACCATCTATTGACTCATTGTTGAAAGAACTTTTCCCAAGTTTCCCCAGTTGGCGGAAGTAACTTATCCTGTGGTGATTTTTATGATGTTTGCGAATATACAAAAATTTGTATACAATGATGAAAAGCATATTGTGGTTAGGAGCATATGCCGAAATCAAAGATATCGAAGAAGAAAACAGCAAGCGGAATAACTTATTACGAGGGCTCTGATAATGTTTTCAGAGATCTTGGATTTGATGAAGAAGAAGCGGTAAATCTTTTAGCCCGGTCGGATATGATGATCAAAATAAAGAATATCCTCGACGAAAGAGGTCTGACTCAGATTGAGTCCGCCAAAATACTTGGAGTTCGGCAGCCGAGAATCTCTGCACTTTATACAAACCGACTTGAAGATTTCACCATCGACATGTTGATGAAATGGCTCACAAAGCTGGGCAAGCGAGTTACTTTTACGGTTGAAGACGATGAATCCGCCTGATTCTTTTTAATGATTAAATGAGCAAATATAGCTTATTTGTGGTACACAATGAGTGATGACCAAAAACAGCTTACTAGCCTTAGTTTTACTGATTTCAATCAGCGGCGCCCAGTCGCTTTCGGTTCTTTCTGCCGCAGCTAAAGACCAGACAGTCTATTATTCGCCTCTGACAGATGAAAATCGAAAGTACATCGAGAAGGCGATGAAATACGTAAAATCAAAGAAAAAAGACAAAGCCAGACCAATATTTGAAGCCCAATTGTCGCAGTGCACCGATATCCAGAAATGTTTTGCACTGGCTGATATGACCGAACAATATGGAAGCAATTGCACGGATCTCAGACGGGCGGCAGTGGAAAAGGCTTATTCTTTGAGTAAAAGCAGAGACGACCTCATTCTGGTTGCCCTGAAAGGCAGAAAATATGAGTGTTACGAAGTCACGCGCGACTCCATCCAGGAGATGATTTCGCAAGCCAAAACGCGTGAGGACTTGAAAGATCTGGCTTTGAAAGCGCAAGAAGTTTCGCTTGTAGATCTGGCTCATTTAGCCATGGAGAAGCAATATTCACTGGTTCATACGGTGCCTGAAGCTATTGATTATTGCAGACAGGCTGGGGCTCTGGGAATGGATGATCTGGTGCGAAAAACAGCCAAAGATTTGATTGATGACGAAAGTGACGTGCATCAATTGATGACGATTTTGCGCAATATTGAACCATTCAAAACTACTGATCTCTACCGCTATTTGTTGAAAAAGGCGCTGGATAACTGCAAGAACATAGACGATTTATACGAGGTCTATCAGGCGGCAAGACGTCACAGACAAAAAGATATTTTTGATGTGTGCGCATTCAGAGCCAAAAAAATGAAAATAATGGACGACTATAACAAGCGTAGCGCCTCATACAAAGAGGAGCTGGAGCGCTGGCGCCAGGATCAACAAATGAATCGCGAAATGGGCGAAATGGACGGAGATATCACCCGCATGGCTCCTGCGTCCGGATTCTAACAAGATTGAACCAATCAAAAGAACTGTCTCCCCAGAAGCACTTTTGATCGGCTCTATATTATTAGACGTAATATGGCAATAAAGAGTTCAATTGCTTCAGCTTAAAACAGGCCGGGAAAGTCTTTCTCATGGCCAGATCACATGCTAATGAAATAGAAGACCTAAAACGTCAGATCAAAGATTTGACTGAAAGAGTCGTGCACCTTGAGACTGAGCTGGAATATAAATTGGGCATAGGCTCAGGCTGGGAATCTGAAGCTGAAGCGGCTGTGCCCAGATCCGCGTCTGTTGTGCCCGAGCCCATGGGCGTGCCTGCGGTGGACACACCGATAATTGAACTGGTTGATTCGGTCGAACCTGTGCCTGAGCCTGCTGCGGTTGAACCTGTCACGACTGTTGAACCTGTCACGACTGTTGAACCTGCGCCCGCTCAAAGCAAGCCGGATGAACCAGCTTCGCTTGAATCAAGAATCGGAACCTACTGGCTCAATCGGCTGGGCATCGGCAGTCTTGTAATTGGTATTGCCCTTTTTATCATTTATTCGTTTCAGTCCTGGGGGGCTGTAGTCAAAATAGTCATGGGTGTCCTTGCCGGGATAGCCCTGATTGGAGGCGGTGAGTGGTACGAGAAAAAACTGGACAAAGATAATTCTGAATCGCGCAGTAAATACTGGGGACTTGGTCTTATTGGCGGTGGCTGGTCTGTTTTATACTTCACCGCTTTTGCCGCGTATCACATAGCCGACGTCAAGATTCTGTCCAATCTTTTTGTTGAAGAACTCTTGCTGACCGGTTTATGCGCCGGTGCTCTCTGGCACGCTTGCGAACGCAAATCGCAAACAATTGCCACTTTTGCCGTGATGCTTTCTTTTGTCACCATATCTTTTTCCCAGATAAGTGCTGGCAGTATCTGCTGGATTCTGGCGCTGGCTCTGGGATCATATGCTTTATCGGTGTTCAAGCAATGGCCGCGTCTATTGATGTGGACAACGATAGGTGGATACGGAAGCTATTTTCTTATTGTCCAGCCTAAAATGCCTGTAGACGGTATGGGAAACCCCTGGGCAGTCGCTACTCTTGGGTGTCTGTCACTGTTCTGGCTTGCGTGCAATGCTGCTGTTCTTTCCATGAAAGAAGTAAACGACGACAGCAAAGGTCGTCTTGTTGTTGCCACCGGATTTAATGGCATGTGTTATGCATTCGTCGGCACTCAGATACTTACATATTTGCAGGCGGAAGTGCAGTTCAATTATTTGATGCCGCTTTTGACTGGAGCATTGTACTGTTCGTCTTTCACATTTGCCCGCAAAAGAAACATGCCTTCGATTGCCAATATGCATTTGATTATGGGCTTGTCACTGCTTACTTTGACCTTGCCCATGCTCTGTCGTTCAAAAGAATGGTTCAATGCATTCTGGCTTATAGAGCTGGCTATGCTGGTATATGCCGGGCTCAAATATGATTTGCCTGCTATTCGCTGGTTCGCCGCTCTTTTGTCTTTAGTTTGTTTTGTCAGTACTATCGTCACTATCTGCATCACGTCCATCTCGGACTTTTTCAACTTCAAATTTTCAGAGTCTTTCTTGCAGTGTCTGATTGCAGCTGTGGTGTATGGATTTTGCGCCAACATGTACAGATTGAACAAAGGCAAAGTGCATCCGGCCGGTCAAACGATTTATGTTATTGGATTTCTATTCTTCTCATGGCTTGCTCCGGCTCTGGCGTGTAATTTTCTTTTTTCTCATTCAAAGGACCAGGAAATCGCCGCCCTTGTGGCTATCTGGATTATTGAATACAGCACTTTCTTGTGGCTGGGATTTAACTTGCAGGAAAGAGCGCTTAGAAGAGCTGCCAAAGCCGGATTTATTTGTGCCGCATTCTTTTCGGTCATGGTTAACAGCCAATACGCCTATGTATCATTTTTAGTGGTGGTGGCGTATCTGGGTGCAGCAATTTACACTCGATATCAGAAAAATGTTATTGACGAAAAAGAGGCACGCAGAAATTACATCTTTTATTTAACAGGCGGCTCTATCCTGGCATGGGGACACACATTCAACAACGCTGGCAGCAAACTGGAATTTCTTGCCTTGCGTTGGGCGGGAGAAGCGGCTGTTCTTGTCGGGCTTGGGCACTGGCTGAAAGATAGATACACTCGCATTTTAGGCGCGCTCTGGTTCTTAAATGTATTTGTAGTCATGCTGTTCCAGATAGGAAATTGGAACGGCATTGAAGATGCTGTAATTGTCGTGATTCTTTATTTGATGGGAGCCACTTATCGTCAGGTTCCCTCGGAATACGCAATTGGAAACGAACGACGTATCGCGCATTATTACGAGTCGGCTGCCACTGTTATTGCCACACTTTCAATTTGGGCTCTTGTGCCGCAAGAGTGGCTTACAGTCGCATTCTCACTGGAAGCTCTTACCCTTCTGGCGGCAGGATTTATGGTGCCGGACAAAGCTTTGCGCGTTTCGGGATTGCTTGTGTTCTGTCTACTGGGCTTGAAGCTTCTGTTTATTGATCTGGCATCGGCACGCACCGATGCCCGTATTTTGTCCTTTATTATGGCGGGTGTGATATTGCTTGCCGCTTCGTATATTTATACAAAATATGCACAGCGTCTTTTGAAAGACGACTCACAAAAAACGGAATAATTGATGGCTTACTATTTTGCTCCGATTGCAGATGGACTGGGAGATTTACTTTTTACTCTTCCGGCTCTTGAGGCTTTGATTGCAAGCGGAGAGCCGACTTATCTTGTGGTGCGCTCTCCCAAGCAAGAAGGTGTTGCCGACTGTATTTCAGGACTTGCCGGCTGGTTGAAGGAACCTGACTTTTTGAAATTATCTCTTGGTCCGGAAGATCATTATGTCAATTTACGGGCCCATCCTTTGCACATAGACAATGTTATAGGCTCGGACAAATTTATTGAAAAATTCGGCAAGCTCACAATTTACGATGTGTATGAACGCATCGCCGGAGACTATATAACAAAAGAATTGAACATTGTTTGCGATTTCAGAAATTATAAACCGCTGCCTTTTGAGTTTAGAGCCGATGTGAAAGACAAAATATTGCTTGTTCCAGGCTCTGCCGGTGAGTTTAAATGCTGGAACAAAGAAAATTGGATTCATCTGCACAATCGCTTAAAAGAAAAACACACAGAAAGTGTGGTTCTGGGTCAGCCGAATAAATCGGCTGCTTGCAGAGAACTGATAGATGCTGGTTTGCCCTGGCTGGAAACTGCGAGCTTTAGAGAAGCTCTGGATGTTGTTTCTTCCGCCGGAGCGATGGTCAGTGTAGACACCGGTCTGATGCATTTGTCCGTGCAGCAGGGTAAACCCACAATTGCCTTTTTTCTTGCCCGCTCATATTTTATGAGAAGCGATGCGAATTGTTTTGCCATAACTGCTCCTGAATGTATCGAAGCCTGTTTGAAATGGGTTAAGGCTGAGCCGTCAAACAAACCGGATCTGCCGGTTTATGAAGAGTGCGAGTTTTATACATGTCCGGCCACGCCCGA
>CAZEQP010000296.1:0-5078 GCA_964514345.1 uncultured Candidatus Obscuribacterales bacterium | reverse complement strand
CAAATCACTTTGTGTTTTCGCTTCATGCAAAGATTTTTCTACTTTGAGCAGAAACTCAAGTCTTGCTTCAATTTCATTCATGACACTTTCAGCGGTGGCGATACGGGCCCGTCCTTTGGCATAAAGACGATAATAGTGTTGAGCATTTTGCACCCCGGTCAAAAGCGGGTTGATTGTGATGGAACCCGAATCCAGAGTTAGTTCGCTCTGTCCCATTTTGATACTGGTGAGGTGAGCCAGGATTAAATCTCCCGATTCTTTCAATTTCAGCAGTTCGTCTTGTTTCACAGTGTGTTCATCGGCTGTTGAACGTCTGTTTTGCAACCGAGCTTTTTCCGATTCAACTTCGGATAGAAGTCGAACTTTTAGCTGGTTGAATTGTTCTTTTGCTTCCAGGGTTCGATAATAATGTTCTACTAAATCATTAACCGTACTGAAATCACTCCATTCATCAGAGTTTAATTTCCAACCAAGAACTGTGTAAACTGAAAAATCGTTTCTTAAATGGGGACGGTAAGCCTGCATTGTTTGTAGTTGCGAAATTTTTTGCCACAAAAGATCGCTCAGCTCTTTTGTGTCGAATTTTTCAATTTTGTTCGGCAGACCACAGGCATGCACAATCTCTTCAGCCAGATTTTTGCCCAGTCCGCTGAAAGAAGCCAGCAGCCAATTTTGAAAACTCATATTATTGTGATCTGCCGAGAGTTTGTCGACACGGTTTTGCAAGTCGTCTTTTGAGATGAGGAAAATATTGGCTTTATTGGGTGAGGGCGGTCTTTCATAGACACCTCTGGGAAGAATTTCACGCTGGCGGCTCATTTCTTTTGTCACCACATGTGATGCAGCCAGTATGGACTTGTTTTCTTTATCCCAGAAAATCAAGTTGCTGTGTCTGCCCATCAACTCGGCTGAAAGTATTTTGAGAGAAGTGGTGCCCACTTCATCTATGCATGAGAAAACAAAGTCCACCACCCTGTCGCCCGGCATTTGTTCCACACCGACAAGAGTGGCAGCATACAAAAACTTTTTGAGTATCATGCCGAATTTCGGCTGATTTCTGAACTTTTCTTTGGTTTGATAACGATCAAAAGAGTTTTCTTCGTTAGAAGATATGGCCACCAGACAAATACGGGCGTTGGCGCAATGAGCGGAAAGAAAAATATTGATATTGCCGCCCTTGGATCTAAGGGATATGAGCAATTCATCACGACCCAGTTGCAAAATCTTGTCCACACGTTTGTTGATAAGAAGCGGCTTGGCTTCTTGCAGCACGGCTCTTAATGTAAGCGCGTCAAAAGGTTGCATGATTATCTTTGCTATACCCCTATATTTTTGCAGAAAATCAGGACATAATTCACTAAAAGACTGCGAATCAATATGACAGAAGTGAAAGAAAAAGATAAAACAACCCGAATGACCAATTTGTTCGTGGTTACAGGTCCTTCCGGTGTTGGCAAGGGCACGATTATTGCCAGGATTCTGCAAATCATTCCCGATATTGCCAAGTCAGTTTCAGCCACAACCAGACCGATGCGCGAGGGTGAACGCAAAGACGTCGATTATTTCTTTTGCACTCCTGAAGAATTCGCCAAAATGAAGCTAAAAGGTGAATTTTTGGAATGGGCCAAATTTACTGAACACCATTACGGCACACCGCGCAGCTGGGTGGAAAAGACGCTCAAAGAGGGAAGTGACGTCATTCTGGAAATCGAAGTTGAAGGTGCCAAACAGATACGCCAGAAATACCCCGGTGCAGTGCTTATCTTTATTTCACCGCCTTCTTATGATGAACTGAAATCAAGGCTCACATCAAGAGCCACCGAGTCGCCTGAGCGCATACTTTTGCGTCTGGAAAAAGCCAAGGAAGAACTCGACGCCAAAAACTTATTCGATTATGAAGTTATAAATGACAATTTGGACGAGGCCATTGGCAATCTGGCACATATCGTGTACGCTGAAAGATTGCGGATCACCAGATAAGTCCCACTCAAAAAATCTGGGAATTACAGGCGGAGATTTTTACAGTTCATGAGCACAACAAATATTCTGGATCAATTACTCGACGAAAGTACCAATCGTTATGAACTGGTGCTAAGAGTGGCTCAGAGAGCCAAACAGATCAAGAATGAGTCGCGCGAGCAGCACAAAACTGTCAACTCAGTCATCCAGGCTTTGCAAATGGTAGCTGCCGAGGGAGATGGAACAATTCTGATTTCAACCTCCGGCTACGTATATTAATTTTTCTCTAATAAAAGCGAGTTCTTGACAATTTGTGGTGATTCCACCATTGCCATTGCTCTATGCCGGCTTTACGATTTTTCTGAGGTGTAAAAGAAAAATCCCACAGGCACCCGCATGGCAGAGGCAAAACAAAAATATGGACATGTGGTCGATTCTATTACTGGCAGCATTACTGGCCGGCATTATGGGCTTTTGTGTTACACCTTTTGTCAACGGAATTTTATGGTTTTGCGACTGGCACGAGGGTGTTAACCTCGACTGGGGTCTGGAAGTAGGTTTCACCATTCTGGTGCCCTTCATCTGGCTCTTTTCTTTGATCGAAATCATGATTGTTTACACTAGTAAGTAGACGCTCTTGTCCTTCTTTTCCAGCGGAAAGCAAAGCCAGTTCGCTCATTATGTCCACAATTTCGCTCAGACTCTGAACCTGGGTGAGTCGGGCACGAAAAGGCGCCGAATGGGCGATGCCTTTGGTGTAATTAGTTAGATGGCGTCTTGATTCTTGCGTGCCGACTCTTATGCCTTTGTACTGAATAAGCCCGGCTGCATGCGCCAGGGCTAGAATCAATCGTTCGGTTGTGTCGGGACCTTCGTCCAGAATGCCTAGATCCAGATATTTTGTGATGCGGGGAATGAGCCAGGGGTTGCCCAGAGTGCCTCTAGCCACAGCCACTCCGTCGCAGCCTGTTATTTCAAGCAATTTCATAGCGTCCTGGGGAGTGAAAACATCCCCGTTTCCAAAAACGGGGATGGAAAGAGCCTTTTTCACTTGTGAAATAAAATTCCAGTCGGCAGTGCCGGAATATCTCTGGGCTCTCGTCCTGCCGTGCACTGTCACAGCCGAAGCTCCGGCAGACTGTATCATTTCGCCGAATTGAACACAATTTTTAGTGGTCTCGTCCCAGCCCAGGCGGAATTTCACTGTAACAGGAATTTTTACCGAAGATTTCACAGAACTTACTATTTCTCGAGCCAGCTCAGGCTCTCTCATCAGGGCGCAGCCGTCTTTGCCGTTGGTAATTTTGGGCACCGGGCAACCCATATTTATATCTAAGAAGTCGGCTCCTCGTGATTCAGCCATGATTGCCGCTTGCGCCATCACATCAGGTTCGTGCCCGAAAATCTGCACTCCCACAGGATGTTCGTCCTGACCTATTTCCATAATCTTGCTGTCCGGCTTATACATCAAGCTGCGGCTGGAGACCATTTCTGTAGCCATCAAACAAGTGGGATCCACTTTGCGCACTATGCGTCTGAAAACGAGATCGGTTACGCCCGCCATGGGCGGCACGTAAACCCGTCCTTTCAATGTGAGTGATCCAATTTGAATAGGCATAATCAGGCAAAGAGAATACAATATCTATTCTATGAAGAACTATTTTACTGCAAAACTCTTGATCACTGCCCTTGCCGCTATTTATTTCGTAATGGGAAACTCAGTGCAGGCGGCGGAAACCTACGGCTGTTACAAATTGAGTGGAAGAGTAACAGACTCAGCCAACAATCCTGTTAAGAATGTGCGGGTGGAATGCTGGGAGAGAAAAGACAACGGATTTATCTCTTCTACGTATACCGACAATAAAGGTGAATTCCAGTTTGCCCATGACCCTTGCGGTCCTCTTTTCCTGGAGGTTACGGCGCCTGTTAAAACTCACCTGGCTTCAGCGATTGTAGAAAACATTCCGGGCACCGAAGCAAGAAATGTTTTGATCAGCATGAAACACGGATATCTGGTGGAAGGAAAAGTCACCAGTCGTGAGGGCAAACCGGTCAAAGGCGTAGTCTTGAAAGCATTCGCTTCCGGTCATGCATTTAAATCTTCAGAGCGAGTGCATGGTGGCGGCGCAGTGGTCACTGCCAAAAACGGTTCATACAAAATGGTACTTACCCCCGGTGAAAAAACTTTCGTACTGCTCAATCAAAACTATAAAGAGTATGCTTCCTACTCTTCAGAAAAGCGCACAGTCACTCATGACCAGATGATTGTCGACCTGCAGATTCCATTTGTGGGAGAACTCACAAGATGAAAAAAAAGACGGCATATTTTGACTGTCAATTTGGTGCCGCCGGTGACATGCTTCTGGGTGCTTTGATAAGCGCCGGACTGGATTTTGATCTATGGTGCGTTGAAGTGAAAAAGCTTGCGCTTCCCTGGGACAAGATAAATATTTCTTTGCGTGACGTTATGCGCTGTACTATTGCAGCCAAGAAAGTGCAGATTGACGTCATAGGCGATTCGGGAAAACCTGTGGATGAACATTCGCATCATCACCAGGTTCAGGATCATCATCATCAGGTTCACGATCATCTTCATGACCACGGTCATAACCATGACCATTCGCACTATCACGAAGATCATTTTGCCCACGAAAATGAGCACGGCACCACACTTTCCCAGATAATGGAAATTCTTGATGCTTCAAGTATCAGTCCTTATGCGCTTGAGTTATCTAAGAAGATATTGCTTAACCTGGCCGATGCCGAAGGTAAAGTGCATGGAATAAGTCCGTGGAAAGCCAGATTTCATGAAGTGGGAACACTTGATGCTATTGTCGACATTGCAGGATTTGCCATTGGATATGAAATGCTTGGCATTGAAAGTGCTCATGTTTCAGCCATTCCTCTTGGTCGAGGCGAAGTGAAAACAGGACACGGCATTTTTCCCATTCCCTGTCCTGCCGTCGCAAATATTATGTGCCAGGCTGGTGCGCCGGTCTCATCATTCGACATTCCTTTTGAATGTCTTACTCCCACAGGGGCGGCCATTCTTACCACAATAGCCACCGCCTGGACAAGAATGCCCGCATTTGAATCAATCAGTTCTTGCGGTCATGGGG
>CAZEQP010000295.1:0-5079 GCA_964514345.1 uncultured Candidatus Obscuribacterales bacterium | reverse complement strand
TGAGTCGGTTTTTAAAAGCCAAACCGTTAACGGTTCAGCTTTTAATTTTAAAGACTGCTGCCTGCCCCGATCGCCGAAACCAGGCGAGTGTTGGGCCATTCAGGAGAGACTGAAATTGTGCAGTCTCTTTTTACACTCATTTCCACTCTCATCCCTCCATTTGACCAGTGCAAATGATTGGGGCATGGAGGAAACGAAATCTTCTCAAGAACTTGGTGCAGCTTATCTTCAATTTCAGTTTGACTGTGGCTCAACGCATGAAATCCTACTGCCTTTCCTTTCCCATCGATGCAAAAAGCGAAATTTGATTTGTAAAATGGACTCTTTGAGGACTGAACATCTTCTTTCAATTTCTTGAACTCGAACGAATTCATAATTAAATATTGAACCTGAGAAAGCCATTGTCTTATTTCCGCCTTCTCTAAATCTTGAGTGCTGTACAGTCCACCACTATTTTTTGGCAAATCAGACAGGCGGATCAAAACTCCTGTGTTACCGCCTTGTAGTTTTGCTTCTTCAGAAAAAGCCGGTGCAACAGCAGCATTTAAAGAAAAAAGAACACTCAAGGTCCACATTCTGGTCCTTTCATTTATACCGGCAAGGAACATGCGGCAACCTCCCTCTCAGTTTCAGTGCGCTCCCACACCGTCTTCAATCATATCGCCGGTAGGTTTGGGCATGAACAAAGAAACCACTGCACCGACCAGGAATATGGTGGCAAATGTTGTTGCCGCCATAGCATATGAGCCCGAAAAAAGTCCGATTACCTGTCCGCTAGCTACTGCAGCTACAGCCGCAAAAGTACGGCCCACATTGTATGTGACACCAAATGCGGTGCTGCGGATCCTGGTTTCGAAAAGCTCAGGAATATAAGACCAGAGCAATACGAATGGAATATGAGCAAAGAATCCAACACAAGCCACAAAGGGAAAAATCATCGGACTGAATTGCTTGAAAGTCATGAACATTCCGGCTGTGGCAGCGAAGGCCAGAATAAAGCTGCCTGCCATCGAGGCTTTGTATCCAAAACGATGAATAAGGAAGCCGCCGAAAAGACCGGAACAAATCATTCCCACATCTTTAAAAAGCATCACGTGACTGCGCTCTGCTACAGCAAGAGTGCCTGTAAGTTGATTGATCCAGGCCGGTATCCAGGAAAGCACTGCCCACCAGGCGATAATGGCGCAACTGGTCAACAAACCAACCACAACCGTACGATGAACATATTGCTTGTCCCATAAACTGAGAAAAGTGGATTTGAGCATCACTCTGTCTTCATCGGTTAATTCGCTGGCTTGCTTGCTTTTAGCCTGGCTGCGCTTTTCTTTGATTTCGTGGAAACTGTGTGAATCTTTCAGTTTCATCTGGGTGTATACGACTAAAAAGGCAGGCAGAATTCCCACCAGGAAAAGATTACGCCAGCCGTAGCCGCCAATAAGAAGATTGAGACCGGAAGTAAGCAAATAACCCACACCCAGTGATGTGGCTAAAAGACTGAGAGCAAAAACTCTGGATTTTTTAGGCCAGCATTCGGATAAAAGCACGGCTCCGATGCCCATTTCGCCGCCTATGCCGGCTCCTGTGAGAAAACGGTATAAACCAAGATCCCACCAGCTGTGAGAAAAGGCACAAAGTCCCGTGGCAACTGCATAAACAAGAATGGTCAATGAAAGAGTTTTGGCTCTGCCTATCTGATCCGCCAGCCAGCCGAAGAAAAATGCACCGACCGCCCAACCCAGCATAAAGAGGGCGATCACATAAGAGCCATAAATTCCCACTGTGGCATGCGATGTGGTGTGCAATAAATCTGATAGAGCCGGATATAAAATGATGGCAAAAATAGACGAGTCCATCCCGTCCGCCACTCCACCGAGCCAGGTGGCGAAAAGAACATGCCATGGTTTAACTTCAAGCACCGCTTGCTCGGAAGTGATTGGCAAAGAATCAGGATTTTTAACTTGGGATTCCAATTCGTCAACGAGAGGGACTGTGGAGGACTTAGCCCCACTTTCCAAAGTGTTCACCATCGCCTAGATTTACTCCGATGAAAAGAGGAAAGGTATACTTTATTCCACTGTCACGGATTTAGCAAGATTCCTTGGTTGATCTACATCTTTGCCCAGAAAATCTGCAACGAAATAGGACATCAATTGCAGAGGCACTATTGTAACTAGCGGGCTGAAAAGCTCATCCACAGGAGGAATACGGAATATGTAATCAAATGTTTCAGGCGCTTGCTCATCACCGTCTACGGCGACTGCCACCATTCGAGCGTTGCGTGCTCTTGATTCCTGAGCATTTGATAATGTTTTGTCGTAAACCTTGCCCGGCACCAGAACCGTGAACACAGGCACGCTTGAATCAAGCACTGCAATTGGTCCATGTTTCAATTCACCGGCGGCATAACCTGAGGCATGAATATAACTAAGTTCTTTTAATTTTAAGGCGCCTTCCAGGGCGGTCGGATAATTGATGCCGCGGGCTATAAACACAACATCTGAAGCATCGGCCAATTTCAAAGAAAGAGCTTTGTAGCTTTCTTCTCTGGCTAAAATCTGCTCCATCAATGCCGGCATCGCATGCAGTGTCTTTTTCATGGACAGGGCTTGATCCGGGCTAACCGAGCCGCGTTTTTCGCCGAGATAAATGCCCAGCAGGTAGAAACACATCAATTGAGCAACATATGTTTTGGTGGCGGCCACCGAAACTTCGATACCACATTCGGTGACGATTAAATTGCTGGCGATTTGAGCAAGATGGGAATCGGGCCTGTTTGTGATGCCCAGGGTGTAAGCACCTTTGGCTTTGGCAGCTTTGATGGCGGCAAGAGTGTCGGCCGTTTCACCCGATTGACTGACTGCAATTACAAGTGTGTTTTCATCGGCCAGAATATTTCTGGTTTGAATTTCAGAAGCTATTTCAACCTCAACAGGAATGGAACACAGCTCTTCGATTACATGTTTGCCGATCATTCCGGCATGATAAGCAGTACCGCAAGCAACAATAATAATGCGTTTGATTGATTTGATTTCATTGTCCGACAGTTTGACACCGTAAGCGCCTTCATTGGAATCGGCGGTGAAACGCTCTATGTTGAATGTAATGGGAGACCTGGGATTGCTTGAGAAAGCCGGCAAATACTTGCTCATTGTCTGGCGCAAAACAAGCGGTTGTTCATGGATTTCTTTATGCAAGAAATGTTTGAAGCCTTCTTTGTCTATTTTGTAGGGCTCTGTGTTGAGCGCGACAGGTTCTCTAAATACTTCAGAACCTGTGAATGAGAAGAGGCGATAGCCGTTTGTTTTTATTTCGGCTATTTCACTTTGTTCAAGACGCACAACTCTATTTGTGTATTGACGAACAGCGGTGCTGTCGGAGGCGAGAAAACTTTCGTTTTCTCCCACACCTACTGTAAGTGAATAATGATGGTTGACGGCATAAATGCGATCCGGGTGATTCAAGCTGACTATACCCAGCGCAAATGCGCCTTTCATAAAGCCGACAGTGCGGACGATGGCACCCAGGATATCCTGGTCTATGGCGTATTCACGCGAAAGCAGGTGAACAGTGACTTCTGTATCTGTTTCGGTGGTGAAAACGAATCCTTGCTCTGTCAGTTCGGTGCGCAATTGAGCATAATTTTCAATGATGCCGTTGTGTACCACGGCAAATGTGCCGGTTGAATCGGTGTGAGGATGAGCATTTTCATTGGTGGGGCTGCCGTGTGTAGCCCAGCGGGTATGACCTATTCCGATGGTGGATGAAGGTCTGACTTGCTGCAAAAGCGATTCAAGATTGGAAAGTTTGCCGGCCGATTTGATGATGTTGAGACGATCACCTTCAATGACCGCAACGCCGGCCGAGTCGTATCCACGATACTCAAGACAACGAAGTTTGGACAAGAGAACAGGAGTCGCTTGATTGCTGCCTAGATAACCTACAATTCCGCACATGGCTTTGAAGTCTCCTTAATCCTATATTTCCATGATCTCAGCTTCTTTGTCTTTAGCTGCTTGATCTATTTCCTTTATATATTTGTCAGTCAATTTTTGAACACTGTCAGCTTTACTGCGCAATTCGTCTTCAGAAATTCCTTTGTCTTTAAAATTTTTGAGGTGCTGATCGCAGTCGCGGCGGATGTTTCGCACTGACACGCGCGCGTCTTCGGCAATTTTCTTGACCTGTTTGGTCAAGTCTTTGCGTCTTTCTTCAGTTAACGCCGGTATTACAATTCGCACCACAGAACCGTCACTGTTGGGAGTCAATCCCAGCTGAGCTTTGTTTATGGCTGATTCAATTTCTTTGAGTGCGCCTTTGTCGTAGGGCTGAATCACAAGCGAACGACCATCCGGAGTGGAAATATTGGCCAGACTTTTCAAAGGAGTCGGAGTTCCGTAATAGTCTACTTCCACTCGATCTAGAAGGGCTGGATTGGCTCGTCCAGTGCGGACCGTTTTAAACTCTGTATGCAGATTGGCTACCGCTTTTTTCATGCGGTCTTCACCACCGGACATGACGTCTTGGAGAGTAGTTGGCGCGCTCATTCAAAAAATCCTCCCTTAATCTTCTTGTCTATTTAAACGGTCTGACAGGTTTTTGCGCTGCTAATCAAGGTTCCTATTTTTTTGCCTGACACGATGGCTTTGATGCCGCCGGGTTTGGCAAAATCAAAAACAATAATAGGAATGTCGTTTTGCTGGCATAAGGAAACGCCTGCCGGATCCATTACTTGCAAATTGTTTTTGATAAAGTCTTCAAAATTTATGTCGTCAAATTTTTTGGCTTTGGGATCACGTTTGGGGTCGGCGTCATAAACTCCGTCCACTCCGTTTTTAGCCATTAAAATCACATCCGCTTTTATTTCAGCAGCACGCAAGGCCGAGGCGGTATCGGTGGTGACGTGAGGGTTGCCTGTTCCTCCGCCAAATATAACCACGCGGTCCTTATTGAGATGACGAATGGCTTTCAGCCGGATAAAAGGCTCAGCCACTGCCGGCATGGCAATGGCTGTTTGTACTCTTGTTTCTACGCCTTTTGAATGAAGTACTTCTTGCAGAATCAGACAATTCATAATGGTGG
>CAZEQP010000294.1:0-5085 GCA_964514345.1 uncultured Candidatus Obscuribacterales bacterium | reverse complement strand
CGTTTTCCGCTTTGGGCTTCCTCAGGGAAGTTCGCTCATAGACAGACTTAAAAGCAATCCGGAGTATGCCGAAAAAACTCTGGGCTTGCCGGCCGGCACTAAAATCGAGGCGGACAGTAAATTTCCTTATCCGGTGCTTGAGTTTTATACAAAGCTTGAACCATCAGATAGACTATTGAGCCTGCAAGAAGCCATGCTCTTATCCGGTCTGACAACTAGCCAGTTCGACACTTTAGTTGAGCAAACATTGATGATAGCTGTGGCACTGCGTCAATTTTTTGCCGAGCGAAAAGTTGAACTCTGGGATGGAAAATTCGAATTTCTCATCGACTATGACAAATCAGGAAAAACAAACATATTGCTTGCCGACAGTATCGGTCCCGATGAATTGCGCTTGATCTACAAAAACTGTCATCTGTCTAAAGAAATTCTGCGACAGATTTATAAAAATTCGGACTGGGCTAAATCATTAAGCCAGGCGAAAAAGCAAAGCAACAAAGACTGGAAAAAATTTGTAAGCAAAGGTCCTGAGCCACTTTCACCTGAAGCTAAAAATCTGGTGAACCAGCTTTATCCGGTCATCACTAATTGCATTTTTGAAAAGGACATTTTCAAAAATCATCCCAAACTCGACGACTATGTAAATTCACTGGAGAACTTACTCAACTCATGAAAATCCTTGTCGTCGGAAATGGCGGTCGCGAACATGCATTATGCTGGAAACTGGCAGCAAGCAATAAAGTCGACGCTGTTTACTGCGCACCGGGAAATGGCGGAACAGCCGGTGAAGCCAAAGTGCAAAATCTGGATATATCGGTGACAGAGTTTGACAAATTAGCCGATTTTGCCAAACAAAATAAAATCGGTCTTGTGGTTATAGGACCGGACAATCCTCTGGCAGACGGAATAACGGATCATCTGGAAAGTCATGGATTGTCTGTTTTCGGACCGACAAAAGAACAATCCAAACTTGAGTGGAGCAAAGTGCACGCCAAAGAAACTATGACGCGCCTTTCCATCCCCACCGCAAATTATGGTGTGTTCGATAATAAAGATAAGGCTCTTTCATACGCCAGAGAAAACGACAAAGCACGAGTGGTAAAAGTGGACGGGTTGGCACTGGGCAAAGGTGTCATGGTCTGCGACAACATATCTGAAGTGGAAGAAGCGCTGGACAAAATACTGGTCCAGAAAGCTTTTGGCGAAGCCGGCGCGAAAGTCATCGTGGAAGAAATGCTTTGCGGAGAAGAGTTGTCTTTGCTTCTTTTGTGCGACGGCAAAACACTTGCCGCCATGCCTGCCTGTCAGGATCATAAAAGACGATTCGAAAATGACAAAGGTCCGAACACAGGCGGAATGGGAGCTTATACTCCGGTGCCTCTGTATGAAAAACACAAAGAGTCCATTAATGCCAGAGTGGTGAAACCGCTTGAACAGGCTCTGGCAAGCGGCAAATTGAGCTTCAAAGGTGTTTTATTCATCGGCATTCTGGTGGCAGACGACACACCTTATGTACTTGAATTCAATGCCCGTTTTGGAGATCCCGAAACACAAGCGGTGCTGCCCAGGCTGAAATCAGATCTGGCTGAAGCCTTATTGGCATGCACAAAAGGTGAACTTTCGCAGGTCGAAATGCAGTGGGACGACGGTGCCAGTATTTGTGTAGTTGCTTGTGCCAGAGCCTATCCTGAATCATCCTCAAAAGATCAAACAATCTCGATTAACCGCCTGCCGGCAAATGTACAACTCTTTCACGCCGGCACAAAAATGAATGACGGAATTGTCACCACAAATGGTGGCAGAGTATTGGGAATGACCGGTCTGGGCAAAAATTTGAGTGAAGCAGCTAAAAACGCCTATCAAGCCCTTGAGTCTGTCAGTTTTTCCGATATGGACTACCGCTCGGATATAGGCGGCAAAGCAATAAGGAGCATCGCCCCATGTCAATAAATATAGCCGTATTCATTTCCGGACGGGGCTCAAACCTGAATGCCATCATTCAAGCCATAGCCGACAAAAGACTTAACGCCCAGATTAAAGCGGTGATATCTAACGACCCGGATGCAGCCGGTTTAACCATTGCCGAGCAGCATGGTCTTGAAATTTTTTCTCTGTCGCAAAAAGGCATGACTCGCGCCCAGCACGAAGAAAAAATTCTTGAGTATTTGAAACCTCTGGATCTGGATTATCTGGTTCTGGCAGGTTATATGCGCATTTTGAGCCCTGACTTTCTCAAACATTTCAAAGCTAAAGAAGGTCATTACAAAGTGATAAATATTCATCCTTCACTCTTGCCCGCTTTTCCCGGTACCGACGCTTACAAACAAGCTTTCGAATATGGTGTCAAAGTGTCCGGTGTCACTGTTCATCTTATAGATGAAAGTATGGATAAAGGCATAATAATCGCTCAAGAGCCCTTTCCCCGCTTCCCGGATGACACGCTTGAAACTTTTACTCAGCGCGGACTATCAGTAGAGCACGCGCTTTATCCGGCTGTTCTTCAGCAAGTTGCCAAACACGGAATAGATACTGAATCAAAAACAAAGCAGAAAATAAAATAAATGGACACTCTGAAAAATACCACCAATCAGAATACAAGCGACGAAAGCCGAGCCTTACTGCGTTTTGCCGTGATAGACAAAAAGTTGAATTCAAGCACCGACTCTTTTGAACTTTGCTGGATTCGTTTCTCGCCTGAAAAAGTGGATGAAAAGGCCTTGCTCAGATGTCTCAATGAAGTCCTGGTGGACGACTGTTTTCAAAAAAGCGATTTTTTTATGGGCACTATGGATTTTGCCTGGAACAATCAGTGGCTGGCTCAAGGATTTAGATGGTGGGCGGAAAAACAATTTCTTCCCGGCGTCACCGACAATCTGGCTCACACCATTAAGGAAGCCCTGTCCCTGAAAAGCGGAAGCGACCAATTCGACTCGGTGGAAGTGGCGTCAGGAAAAGGATTTTTGTTCAATAAATCATTTGCCGGCAAAGAAGAAGTGCTTGAATATTCGCAATACAAACTTTTTCACCCTCTGGTGGAAAAAATGGTGGTGCACGATTTAAACAAATTGGATTCTCCCGGTGAATTACTCGGCTTTCCTCGAGTCAAGTTCCAGGCAAGTGCAGAGTCCAAGTTGGAAACTGTAGATTTAAATATCGGCGACAAAGAACTGGAAACACTCAGCCGCAACAGATTGCTTGCTCTGTCACTTGCCGAAATGCAAGAAATCAAAAAATATTATCAAAGCGACAAAGTAAAAAAATTGAGAGAAAGCCGAGAGCTGCCTGTCAAGCCTACTGACGTGGAACTTGAAGTATTTGCCCAGACCTGGTCTGAGCATTGCAAACACAAAATTTTTGCCGCCGACATCACATTTGAAGGTAAAAAAATAAACAGTCTATATAAGACTTATATTAAAGGCGCCACCAATACACTGCGCAAAAAACGTCCTGATTTGCTTTCTGTGTTCGACGACAACTCAGGCATAGTGCAGTGGGACAAAGAGTGGGCTGTATGCTTCAAAGTGGAAACGCATAATTCACCTTCGGCACTTGAGCCGTACGGAGGTGCTCTAACAGGAATCCTGGGAGTCAATAGAGACATACTGGGCACCGGACTTTCGGCTAAACCAATATTCAATACTGACATATTTTGTTTTGCCTATCCCCACGACAAAACTTTGCCTGTCAGACCAAAATTACTTCCCCCGCTTGTCATTGCCCGGGGTGTTCGTCTGGGTGTGCAGGACGGAGGCAACAAAAGCGGCATTCCCACAGTAAACGGCTCTGTATTTTTCAATCAGTCTTATAGAGCAAAGCCCCTTGTTTTTTGCGGCACCGGCGGATTGCTCAAAATTGAAAAAGAGGGACGGAAGCAATATTTAAAACACACCCAAGTCGGTGATCGCATTGTAGTTGTCGGCGGCAGAGTGGGAAAAGACGGAATTCATGGCGCCACATTCTCATCCGAAACGATGCATGAAGGCTCACCTGTTTCGGCTGTGCAAATAGGTGACCCATTTTTGCAAAAGCGAGTCATAGACTTTATTCTGGCTGCCAACGAAAAAAACTTATTTACCGGCATAACAGATAACGGTGCAGGCGGTTTATCCTCATCGGTGGGAGAAATGGCCGGAATCACCCGTGGTGCCACTATAGACCTTGATCTGGTACCTCTGAAATATCCGGGCTTAAGCGACTGGGAGATTGTAGTCTCAGAATCACAAGAGCGCATGAGCGTTTCAGTCGATCCGCAAAATCTGGATGCCTTTTTGGAACTGGCCCAAGAATATAATGTAGAAGCAAGCGACATAGGCAATTTCCATGACGAAGGATTTTTCCAAATTAAAAGAGGCGAGCGTACAGTAGGACTTCTTGAACTTGAATTTTTGCATGACGGCGTACCTAAATTGACACTAGAAGCCATTACTCCCGGTCAAAAAACAGCCAAATCCAGTTTCAAGCTTCCAGATACAAACACTGATTTCAATCAAAGTTTGCTTAGCTTGCTTGCCCACCCAAATATTTCCAGCCGCGAATCCATAATCAGACAATATGATCACGAAGTGCAGGGATCAAGTGTGATTAAACCATTGATGGGCCCGAAATTGAAAGCACCCTGCGACGCCGCTGTCATAAAGCCTCTCCTGGCTGAAAAATCCGGTCTGGTCGTATCCAACGGACTGTGTCCGCAATGGAGCAAATACGACGCTTATCAAATGGCTGCTATGGCTGTCGATGAAGCGGTGCGAAACGCCTGTTGTGTCGGCGCGGATCCAAAGTCGTTGAGTTTGCTCGACAATTTTTGCTGGGCAGATCCTATCCCTTCTGAAAAGAACAAAGACGGCTCAATGCGTCTTGGACAGTTGGTCCAGGCTTGCCAGGGACTTTACGATTCTTGCATCGCCTTTTCTGCTCCTTTAATCTCAGGCAAAGACAGCATGAAAAACGACTTTGACGACGGAGTGGTTAAACTGGCAATTGAGCCCACTTTGCTCATATCAGCCATGGGCAAAATACAAGACTCAGACAAATCAATCTCTATGGAATTCAAACAAACCGGAGACTTCATCTACTGGATTAGCGCCG
>CAZEQP010000293.1:0-5090 GCA_964514345.1 uncultured Candidatus Obscuribacterales bacterium | reverse complement strand
GCAGAACATCGCCCAGTTTTTCCTGGGTTGGCGCGTCATCTTTAAGAGCCAGAGCGGCTTTATATTCGACAATAGCACCGGCAAAATCGTCGCCTGCTTTGCGGGCGGCATCACCTAAATCTACACGATCTTTGAAATTGTTGGGATCTCGGCTCATCATTTTGATGATGCCTTCAAGGTTATGCTGTGTGGTTACATTTTTTGGATCCAGAATTAGCGCCTTATGAAACATTTTGATTGCTTGAGCCGGATTTCCCTGCTGAGCCAGACCATAATTGTTGTAGGCAATAGAAAGATTGTTGCGAGCCATTTCATAAGTGGGGTCGCGCTTCACGGCTTCTTCCAGTTTTTGGATAGCCAGGGCAAAATTGGATTTATTGAGGGCGTTTACCCCTTCGTTATTCAGATTTATTACATCTGACGAAGTTTGTTGGGCATAAACAGGCTGGTTCTGACTGACTAATAAAGCAATTGCCACCGGAGAGGTTGCCATCTCCATAAGGCAGAGCATTGCCACCAGATACGATGCTTGTGCGTATTTCCCTCTTGCCAATTTAAATCCTACCCTCCCAAAAATAACCCTTAAAAGATCAATCTATATTAAAGCTTCCATCATTTCTCTATGGGAAACCCTAAATATAAAGCATTTGCCCGGCTTTTTTACCTGTTTGCAGCAGTATATAGACCAATCCGTATAGAGAGGCAAGACGTCAACAGGAAAGAATTGTTTCGCTGGTTTTTGAGTTTAGTATTCAGGCTCGATTAGACCGTAATTTGTATCTCGTCTGTGATAGACGGTACAGACTTTATTGGTTTCAGTGTCCAGGAACATGAAAAAGTCGTGTCCCAGAAGGTCCATAGCCTGGCAAGCTTCATCTGCAGTCATAGGTTTGAGAGGAAAACGCTTGGAGCGGACAATTCTTGGTCCAGGCGCTGTAGCGGGCACAACAACTTCATGCGTTTGCTTGCCGTTTTTATTCTTAGACGCTTTCAACTCATGTTCAAGGACGGCAATAGCCACTTCGTCCTCATCGACCGATATATCGTCTTCATCGACCATTTGTGGTTGAGATTTTTTGTCTCTGTGTCTTTTGTCTTTAGCCGCTTTATGCACTTTTCCTTGATAGCGGGCTTTATATTTGCGCAACTGGCGCTCTACTTTGTCGGCTACCAGATCGATGGAAGCGTACATGTTTTCAGTGGATTCTTCCCCTCTAATTATTTGTCCGTGCAGATTGATTGTTATTTCTGCCGTCTGGCTTCTTGCCACTGAGGGATTTTTAGACACGCTCAACAGCGCTTTGCATTCCAGTGATTGGTCAAAATGCTTTTGCGCTCTTTGTAGTTTGTCACTCAAATAGTCTCTTAATGCGGGGGTCACTTCTATATTGCGTCCGGTAACCGTCACTTGCATGGGCAATTCTCCTGTCTGGAGTAAGTTTCAAGTAGTTTTCTCGACATGGAAACACCCCGGACTTCTAATTGAGGTCCGTGGTTGCTACAGGATAAACGAATCTGGCGGCAGCCAAGATGTACCTTTTTCACGAGGTTTCGATCTGATCCCATCTTGAGTCTCGAAAACGCTACTTTGATCGTAGCAGTTAATAGCATAAAAAGGCCAAATTAATTCTCAGTGGCTAACATGCAAAATAAGCTCGCCGATATCGAAATAATTGGCAGGCTCCAGGCTTTGACGGTTCTGAAGGTTAAAAGTACTGGCTTGTGCGGGTGGGACGAACCAGTTTGTCAGGCTTTTGTTGCGATTCTTCAGAGCTGTGACTTTAGTTGCCAGCCTGTGGGCTTCCACTTTACTGACTGGCTCATTTAAGTTTTCAGCTTCTTCTATTAAATTTAGAGATTTCAACATATTCTGACAAGTGACCTGGTTCAAATTCTTTTGATTCAAACCTTCATGGGCAAGCCATTGATAAAACTGCCCCTTGCTTACAGGCTGGGCAGGATCAAAACTTTTGCCCTCCTGATTATTTGCCGGGACATGTCCCTTATCTATTAAATATCGCAAGCTCGAAAGACGATGCTTATTGTTGGCCGGGAAAAACTCGCTGTATTTGCCCAGGCACAAGAACTGCTCCTCTGTCATCTGATGAAAAGGATAAAGACTGGCGCTGGTTGCCGAAGTATCCTTGCAGGCTTTCATAAAATCAAGGATGTCCGCCTGGTGCGTTTTCATGCCGTCGCCTATGACGTGTACTTCCACATCAGGACGTCCGCAAAGCTCACGCACCTTTTTCACTGTTTCTTTTGTGTAGGAATGAGCGTGCAACTTTTGATATTTGCTGTTCCAGTAAGCCATCGGGGCGATCACATCATAATATTTGTCCAGCAATTTCCATGGGGTGCGCGCCACCTGTGGTGCTTTGTTCAAAGGGCTGTAGACCACAGCCACCATGGGAAACTTATCGCCAAGAGCTTGACGCAAATATTTGCTGTAGGCTTCCACCTTATCATAGGAAAGGTCTTGTTCCAGATTGGCTGCCAGCCCGTCAAAACCGGCACCGGACGGGGTTCTGAAATTGCAAGCGTCAATAAGTTTATTGGCGTCGACTTTAGGGTCTACCAGAGGGGCAAAAGACCAGGCAATGACTCTGATTTTGTAACGGTGACAGGTCTCTATAATTTTGCCGATATTTTCAGCATTGGCTAAAGCCGGTGTGTTACTTCGTGACGTTTGCAAAAAAATGTTGGATATGCCGTGGTTGTGCAATTTCAAGCAATAGGCATCCAGATTTTCTTTGGGATGACTCCATAAATTCACCCAGATGCCCGGACCTTCAGCAAGGCCTTGTCCGAATTCGGGTTTTACAGGTTCTATGGCATTAACAGGACGAATAACAATTAAACAGAGACCGAATAGAAAAGCTGACAAAGCCGCTCTAAATTTAAAAGACCGGCGCTGGACGCCGGTTTTGGCTCTAAGGGAATTATTCATTAAGACCGCTTTTCTAGTAAACTCAGGACCCAAGGACGATTGAAGATGAAACTGCCACTATTATAAAGTAAAACCCGCATTCTGTGCGGATTTCTAATGTTCTGACTAATTTATACCAACCTTATTATCAGAATAAGCGTAGTGATATCCTTAAATTAGATCTTTTAGCCGTCCAATCTATGTGTTATTAATTGCAGAATGAAAGACGAAGAAATCCAGAAAAAACTAATTAAATTAGAATCTGCTGTTTTGAAAGAAAGCACGCAAGTGTCCGCCTCACAAAAAAGCACAGAGCTGGTTTCGGATCCAAGTCGCCCGGACGCCGATCCCAATAATCCCGACCTGCCCACCAAAGACGACTTGAAATATTTTGGTGGAATGGGTCTTGTGATGCTTGGACTCTTTCTGCTCTTCCAACATGTGAAACTAACCACAGGATTCTGGTTCTGGGGTCTTTCGCCTACTCACGGTTTTGGACTTATGCTCATTCCTTTATTATTTGGAATAGGCTGGATTTTTTATAATGCCAAAAGTATATGGGGCTGGGCGATTACTATAATCACCGTTATCACGATGGTTTTTGCCGTATTGTCCAGTCTTTCGATCAGATTTGATCAAATGTCTCTGCTCGGTGTCATTATGATCTTATTGCCTTTTGCTCTTGGATTTGCATTGATTCTTCAAGGAATTGGCGGACCCAAAGGACTGGAAAAGGCCATCCGCAATAAAATCGCTGAATCAAAAGAATCCAAATCCAAATAGCTTGGTTGTTTTTCACAAATTTCTCTCTAGAGATCGAACTCGCTTTTTTCACACGGCTTCAAACGACAGTAATCAGGGATGTTTTACTGTTGTTCAAAGCCAAGCCAATTTTTTTACTCCTGTGATCCCATTCGCTTTTTTCATGCAGCTTTAAAAATCAGGTATCCGGGCGGAAAACCTGACGTTGAAAGCCTATTGTTTTTTGTGATACTTGATTCGTTTTAATCTAGGCGCTTCAAAATTTATTCGCTCAACAAAGAGTCCGGAACTTCAGGGGTTGAGCCGTCATTTTGTGTGCTTTGTGCACCAGGCAATGGAGCCGATTGAGTAGGAGCTGATGAAGGAGCAGCGGCAGGCGTCTGCAATTTGATGCGGCTCATCTCTTCAGGCAATTCTTTTATTTCAGGCGTTTGCACCGGTTCTTCTTCCACCACAACTGAAGCGCCGTCAAAGTCACGCCATTGTTTAGACATATCCTTTATATTGTCCAGACGAGAGGCGATTGCATTTTGACGAAACTTGTCTTTGGCAAGCAGAAACCCACCCCAGTCAAATAAGACAGGGTCGGTATGGTCTCCTTGCTGTGCATATCTATGAGTGATTATATTTTCCTGACTGACACAATAGCGCTCTTGCAAATAATTCACCAGGCGAATCACTGCCTGCACCATTTCAGGCGGATAATTCTGTCTGCCGCAATGATTCATTTCAATGCCCACACTATTGTCGTTATTTATTCCGGGCAGAGTCTTCAATATATTGATATGCACAGTGGCAAGATCAGGATCGACGGCTTGATAAATGGTGCCGTCACGTTCCACTACATATTGAGCTCCGGGATGCCGTCTTCCTCTTCCGCTCCAGCCTTCGATGACCCGGATGGCACTTACCGGAATTCCGGTTTCGGTGGAATGGACAATAATATGCTTAACAGGCTCTCGGCGCCAGAAAATGCCGCCTCTTAGCGGATGGAATTTAACCACTCCGGCACGCACCAGAGAGTTTGGAGTGTGTCTTGAGGCAAGACCATGGTTGAAGTCGTGCAAAATTTTGTCTGATTGATCTTGAGAAAGCGGGCTGGTATCAAATGCCGGTGCGTGCATCATAAACATTTCCACCGGATAAGCATAACGGGGGCGGTGTGTAACATGGTGCCGTCTGTGGTGCTTGCCATGTTTTGAATGTTTGCCGTGAGCGACCCGTTCGTGTTTGCCGTGTTTTTTTGACGTGCCGTGTCCGGAATGACGAGAGCTTGCCGCACTTTTCTTGTGTGATGCGCGACGCGATTTAGCCTCGGCTGGATTTAAGTCTGAATAAAAAAATGGAACAAATGCTAGTAAGCAAAAAAGAGAAATGAATTTTTTCAATTCGGCGACGA
>CAZEQP010000292.1:0-5090 GCA_964514345.1 uncultured Candidatus Obscuribacterales bacterium | reverse complement strand
GAATATCTTGTTTCAGAGTCGGGCCGAAATTGGCTACTCTAGAATCTTTTTGCACAATAAACGCTCTTGTGTTGCCTTCTGCAATTACTTTGCGATCTTTCACCACAAGAGTTATGCGGTCGCCAATCCAGCGACGTCCCGGTTGAATGATTTGCGAACGTCCAAGGAACACTACTCTTTCAGTCTCACCATCCATGTTCTTGACCATGACCACATGTGAACCTTTGCCCTGGGTGTCTTTGTACCAGACTTTCACATTGCCGACGGCATCCATACGTCCTGTCTCTTTGTTGTAATCTTGAGAGTCGGAATAAATGATAATCGGCGGGTCTTCGTCTTTTTCTGAGTACACGTTGTAGACAGTCGATTTAGTGCTGGCTATTGCACCACCTGCGGTGCCGACTATGCGGGGTTTCTGAGCCACCGGTTCTTTTTTGGTTTCGGGCAATGGAAGCAGACTTTCTTTCTGTCCCTCTTCCACCACACGTGAGCGCACATGACCGGTAGCCTGCAAGCGCTGAGTGTTGAAAAAATAAGTCATATTGTCTGCTTCGGTAAGGTTTTTGTTCTGACGAGCTTTTACTCCGCCGGTAAAAACTGCAGCTTCAGCTTTGCGATTGGTGCCGTATACCAGTCTCATATGATCCGAGTTGACTACGACATCCTGAGTGACAACACGAACATTGCCTTTGGCTTCAAACTTTCCTGTTGTTTGCTCGAATTCCTGACGATTTGAATCAGTGATGACTACTTGAGTGGTTTTCTTGGCTTTGCCTTCGTTTCCTTCTTCGTCTTTCTCTTTTTCTTCTTGCGTGCTCACAACCTCAGAGTGGGCATGTCCGTCTGCCACAATGACCGAAGTTTTGATTTGGAAAGTGAGGGTGTCGGCACTAATTTTGTTCTGGCCTTGTGAAAGTTTGGGATGACCGGTGAATACCGCTTTGTCCGGCTGTCCGGCCGCGTCCTTATATAAAGTAGCCATCGGCGCGTAAACGACAGTGTCACCTTTCACTACGCAAACTTTTCCTCTTGCGATCATTCGGTCGTCGGCAAATTCCTGCTCGTCAGCTTTGATGTCGATATTGCCGCCGCCTGCTTGAGCCTGCACCGAAGGCAGAGCACAGCTGCCAACAATAGCAACGGCAAGCATGCTGTTGAATAGCTTATTGAGTGATTCAAATTTTTTCTGGACTGGCCGCATCTTTTCCTAATTCAATATAGAGTGAGTGTTTCCCTTGATCAGCATGTTCTGCAATTTTGAGCTGGAAATGGTGCCTTGAGCCGTATTGCCAGTCACCTTGGCTACCCCTGGCCACACGATGTTAACACCGCCCGAGGCTAAGAACTCATTTTTTTTCCTTAATTCCATTACTTTTGTTTCTAATCTTGATTGGTTTTCCTCACCAATACCGACTACTTTGGCTTTGTCGTTGGAGCTTAGAATAACCACACGTGTAGCTTCATTGGCTTTGCCGAGCGGCGCTTGAATCCTGAGCGAAACATTAGGACCATTGTAATACTTGACTTCTACCTCGGTCAGGTCAACCATGCGTGTAACAGGCTCAAGAACCCCACGCTTGGCTAAAAGTTGCCATTTGAGAGCATTGCTGTCATCGACCTCTTTTAGTTCGTAATTGTCTACTGCCACCTGGTCTTTTAAATCTTCTTTGCCTTTAGTGCTTTCCTGAAACTTTTTCATTTCTTTGTCGGCGTGCACTTGAGCGTAATAAATCGAGCCCACAATGCCCCCGAGGATGCTCAGCGCCAGCAACAATTTCAAAATCGGTTTCAGTTTAGAGAACATTCAGTTTCCTAGAGCCCGGAGCGCTGTCGCTTTTGAAATGAGCCTGAGGCTTTCTTTGAGATTGCCTTTTTTCAGGTACCCTTCACCCAGAAAAAAATAGGGAGCAGGATTATTAGGATTTTTTTCACTGCAGCTTTGCCACACGCTCATGGCAGAATCGAGGTCACCAGTATATTCCGCCATTAGATGCGCTCGGTGAATTTGTGTCCAAATGTCATCAGGATCTGAGGCTAATATTTCATTTAACTTATCGAGTGCTTTTCTGTAATAACGCTTAATTACGGGCAGCGCCTCAGCTGATGCTTTCGCCGTCACTCGCTCCATCGGCTTGAGCACACTTTCTGAAATGATTTCCTGAGATTCAGAATCTTCCGGTTTAGCAACCGCTTCTTCAGTCACTACTTGCTTAACCCAGTCAGGCTGCCAGCCGTTTTTGCTCTTGGAATATTCAGTGAGAAGATATGCCTTCATATAATAAGCCCAGGCCAGTTGATACCGTATTCGGTTATCTTCCGGAGTACGTTCAATCATCTTTTCATACTCACAAATCATATCGTTGAAATATTTTGCGCCACCCTGCATTTGCGAAAGTCTGCGCGCAGAGTTGATTTCAGAAAGTGCCTCTTCTACTTTGCTTGTGCGAGTGAGTGCCACAGCCAGTACAAAATGCGCTTCAGCGCTGGCTGGATACTTGACCACTTGCTCACGGGCAAGTGTGATATCACTAGTAATATGTATGTCTTCTGTATCGGTGGAAAGTTCTATAGGCGCAGAGCCGGGAGCCGCCCAGGCCTGAAGCCCAGATGAAAAAAGACAGCCTAAAATCAGGCACAGAAAAAATTTCATGAGCCGATTATAGCGCTTCGTTTAAGAAGCTTCTCGTGATTCTCCGACAATCGGCTGCTTGCGTCCGGTCAAAACAATTTTAAGTACGTCATCAAGACTACCTACAACCGATACCGGATTAGCTTCCATTAATTCGTGCTCTTTATGCACACCGGTGGTGACACCAATTGAGTCGACTCCGGCATTGCGTGCCATTTCCAGATCGAATCGGCTGTCACCGATGACGACCGCTTCGTGATTTTGCATACCGTGTTTTGTCAATGTATGGAAAACCGCTTCAGGACTTGGTTTATGCTGTTTCACTTCACCTGCGCCCAAAACCATTCCGAAATAATCATTCAATTCGTAATGGTCCAGAACAGGTTGGATAATCTCTTTACGCTTGGATGAAGCGATAGTGGAAATGACGCCGCGATCGCGCAAAGTTTTAAGCATATTGAGCAAGCCGGGAAATGGTGGGCATAACTCGATATTCTGCAAGTTGTACAAAACGCGGTAACGATCGACCAGTTGGGCATGAAGGGCCGGATGTTCGCCCGGCAAAATTATGCGTGCCTGCTGATCGAGCGGAACACCGATAAGGGTGGACCAGTGCTCAATTATGTGATTGTGAAGATTGTACTCAATCCCCACTTTTTTCATTATTTCGATGATGCCGGGTGCGGAATCTACAAGAGTTCCGTCGAAGTCAAAGATAGCTAGTTTATACAAGGATACGACCTCCTCCCATGCTAATGGGATTCGACTAGTGAAAGGAAATTTTCAAATAAGTACTTCGAATCATGCGGTCCCGGACAGGCTTCCGGGTGATACTGCACCGCAAAAATCGGTTTTGATTTATGCTTGAATCCCTCTACGCTGTCATCATTTAAATTGACATGCGTGATTTCGAGATCCTGAGGCATGGATTTTGCATCCACTGCAAAACCGTGATTCTGACAGGTGACTTCTACTTTTCCGGAATCTAAATTTTTAACCGGCTGATTGCCACCACGATGCCCGAATTTAAGTTTATAAGTGGACGCGCCCAGAGCAATCGACAAAAGTTGATGCCCCAGACAAATTCCGAAAATGGGTAATCCGCTTGAAATGAGCTCGGGAAGCTCTTTCAACACACCTTTGCAGGCGGCAGGATCGCCAGGTCCGTTGGACAGAAAAATGCCTTGCGGCTTGTCGGCAAGAATTTCGGCAGCTTTAGTGGAAGACGGATAAACCGTCAACTCAAGATTGTGCGATGCCAATTCTCGCAAAATATTTTGTTTTATACCGAAATCAATTACGGCCACTTGTTTTTTGCCTTCGCCGAATTTGTATTTCTTTTCGCACGTCACTTCAGCGGTGAGGTCCAGACCTTCCATCGAAGGGGATTTTCGTGCTTCTTCCAGTGCTTGGATTTTCGCCTTATCCATGTCTTTTGAGGCATCCGGCACGCTGTATATAGCACATCTGAGCGCTCCCATTTCTCTTATGTGGCGAGTGACAGCTCTGGTATCGACTTCGGTAATGCCGATTATTCCCTGCTTGCTCAAAAAATCCGGCAAGCTTTGTTCTCCTCGCCAGGAACTGTAATTCGAGGTCAAATGCCTGACCACAAGCCCTCTGGCGAAGATTTTTCTTGATTCCATATCATCGCCGTTGGTACCATAATTTCCAATCTCAGGCGCAGTCATAGTAATGATCTGCCCGGCATAGCTTGGATCTGTAAGAATTTCCTGATAGCCGGCAAGGCTGGTATTGAAAACCAATTCGCCACAAGCAACACCAGTTGCGCCAAAACCCAGCCCTTCAAAAATAGTGCCATCTTCTAGAGCCAGGATACCGGGGTGAAATTTTGACGTGAACTGAGATTTTAGTGTGCTTATTGCCATAATTTGTCAGGGACCTTCTAAAACTATATTACCTAAAATTTCTTAATATTAGGGGGTTTTGTGTGCAAACTATCGGTAAAAGACCGTTAGTGGAAAATGTATAGGTCTGTGACGATAAAGTCCCTGACTTTAAGTCGTATTGGACAGAATTAAGTTCCCGCCTCCGACCGATTTCAGGAGGTTTAGCCCCCTGCTTTTCCAGCTGCCGCCAAAGAGCATATCGAGGACTATGCCTTGATTATGCTTATTTTGAGATTCTTCTTAGCCTGAAAAGCCACCAGTCGTTATTTTTGCAAGTCACACCTGTAAAATTAATGAGCGTATTTAGTAATAGGGCTTCTCTTGAATGAATAACCTTGATGCTTATCTGAACGGTGTTAGCTTGCTGGCACCTCAAATCCTGGTGATAGCAGCAATTCTCTTTACTTCTGTATGGGACCTTTTCTTCCCTAAGCAAAAGCAAATGACTCCGCTAGTCTCGATAATTTGTCTGTCTCTTTCATTTTTTGCCCTCACCCGTCAGTGGAACCTATCCGAGCCAATTTTTGGTGGACTGTTCACAGTTGATACCC
>CAZEQP010000291.1:0-5095 GCA_964514345.1 uncultured Candidatus Obscuribacterales bacterium | reverse complement strand
GGCAACACTGCGTGCGGCAGTTGACCAATCCATACTGGCCGAGTCCATGGAACCGCGTATGATGCAAGCTAATTACAATGAAGGAATTTCGCGTTACAGATTGGGTGATCTCAAAAACGCGCTGAAAGCTTTTGAAAAGGCTTTTGAGCTGGATCCCACAGTGGCAGGCACCATCCGCAACAAAGACATGTGCAATAAGATGATTTCAAGCCCTGAGCTGGCAAAAAAAATGGCTGGAGTGGGTTCTATGCTGGGACCAACCGGTCCGCAAGGACCTCCTGGTCCAGGTTAATTTGCAAGTTCAGGGAATCTGTTTCAAAAGCCAGAGAACCTTTTCTTTGACTTTTTTTCTGTGAGCTGAATTTGTCGCGCTTTCAGTTTCTGTACTTCCTTTATAATTTTGCACAAAGTCATCATAAGCCACTTTTAGCATTTCGTCGTTTGAGTAGCGGGGTTTCCAGCCTAAGTCAAGCAGCGGCTTCATGTCGAAATAAAAATCTTCGGCATAGGTGAGGTAATGCCACGGTGCAAGCGGACTTAAGTTCAGAGCATCGAGCCAGGCCAGTCCCTGTATGGTGAGAGTCTTTGGCAGGTGTCTGATGTTGGATGTACTCTGGGCGTGCTTAATGAGATTTCCCAGAGTGGTTTCAAGAGTGTCAAAGCGGTCGGTACCTACGTTGTAGAAGCCAGGCTGTTTTTTCTCGCACAAAAACATATAACAGTCAATGAGGTCGTCTCCGTGCAGGAACTGGATTTTGTTACTGCCGTCTCCTATCACATAAATATTTCTGTGTTCTTTGATCCATTCAAAAAGAATCTGGAAGATACCCAGTCTGCCCACTCCCACCATGGTTCGGGGACGCACCACAATTAGTGGCATGCCGGAGTGATCCGATACTTCTTTGGCTACTTGTTCGGCGCCCAGTTTGCTCATTCCGTACTCTTCAACCGGCTCGAGCACTTTTGAATTGTCCACCGGGCAGGAACTGGGACAACCGAAAACAGTGGATGAACTTGTGTGCACAAAAAAGCTGACATTGGCTCTGGCTGCTTCCTCGGCTGTAATGCGGGTGCCTTCCACATTCACTTCGTGAAATAACCTGCCGGCTTTGGTAAGCGGCACAAGGGCGGCGGAATGATGCACAACATCTACGCCTTTCATTGTTTTTCGCATCAAATCACGATCGAGTATGCTGCCAAGCACAAATTCCACTTCCGGATTGCGGTCGAAAGCTTCCCAGATATCCAGTGAAACAACTGTGTCTCCACGCTTAATAAGGCTTTCCACGATCAAACTGCCGAGAAATCCGGAACCGCCTGTTATCAAATGCTTCATAGCCTGGTTTTGCTGCCTTTTATAGTGACATCTTTATGTGATATCTTGTCTACACAATGGGACTGGAAGATATCTTAACAGGCAAGGACGGCAGCGAAATATTTTCGCTCATGATTCCTGGCAGCACCTGTAATTTGGGGCCCGGACTGGACACTATCGGCCTTGCACTTGAAATTCAAAACACCATGACTTTTCAGCTTTTGCCGCCCGGACAGGAGAATGACCGACCTGTTATCAAGTTGCAAGGAGAAGTTGCCACTCAGAGCCTGCCCGAGCACCAGGAATATCTGGTTGAAACCATCATCAATAAAATCTGGCGCAACGATGTAAAGTTGTTCCGCCGGCTGGAAGTTACCATCCGATCCGACGTGCCGCTGGGAAGCGGATTGGGCAACCGAACTGCCACCATAATTGGTGCGCTGTGGGCGTATAATCTGCTCAAAGACAGCATTCCCACGGCGGCCACTTTACTGGCCGAAGGCTGCGCCGTGGAAGGACATCCGGAGTCGCTTGCGGCAAGCCTTTATGGAGGTCTGGCCGTGTGCACGCCTTCTATAGACGGAAGCCGGATCGTCACCCAAAGTGTGAAATGGCCTGATGAATGGCGGATAGTAGCCATAATTCCCAAATACACTCTTGTCACCAAAAATATGCGCGAAATTCTTCCTGCCCAGGTGAGCTTGCAGGATGCCATTCACAATATGCAAAGAGTGGCATATCTGGTGGCTGCAGTGAGCAGAGTGGACGAGTCGGCTATGAAGGAGGCTTTGCATGACAGACTGCACGAACCTTACAGAGAAAAGTTTGTGCCTGAACTTTCTAAAGTGAAAAAAGAGCTGGAAAACGAACCCATCATGGGCTGCGCTTTAAGTGGAGCCGGCTCTTCTGTTGTTGTTTTTGTGCACAAAAGAAATGAACATCAAGTGCTGGAACATCTCGAACACTGGTCAAAGAAAGAAGCGAACGCAAATATTCATAAAATCATGAGTTTGCGCGCCGCCACTGAAGGTGTAAAAGAAGTGGAATGTTTGATCGGCTAGTCGTTCAATAAATTCGACCAACATTATAGAAATGCCATAAAAAGCTAGCCGAGCTCAGCTATGCGCGCAAAACATGAGTTGCCTCTAAGAAGAGCTATATATGCGGCTTTATGAGTTGAGTCTAAGCCGGCTTCTATCATGAATTATTGCTCTGACATGCCTTTTAGTACTAGTTTCAAAAGTGCACTTTTTCTCTCATATCACTGGGTACAAACACTCAGCTTTCACACCAATTCAACTCTAATTGTCTAGCAGAAGTTCCGCGTTGGAACCCTGCTTCGTACATCTTCTAAACCCTGGCAGCAAGAACTGATCGTCAACTCGATCCAGTCTTGACTGTCTCAACAATGGAGAATCAACATGTTTGATCCCGCATCACTGGGATATGCCGGAATGGCATTCCTGGGATTCATATTGCTGTTTATCGTCCTCGCCGTCAGGGCAGGAGGCAATCAGCGTCGTTCCGAAACCGGCCCCGCGCTGGACTTCGACCTCGATAGCTCTGAATTCGGTCATCTTCACCCCGGTCACGCACATGATGCCGGCGGCTGCAAGTACGACCAGGAAGAGGAGCGCCGCACCGCGGCTCTGCCTCGTCCTCTGATCGACACCTCCAACCTGTCGGCACCGGATGCCCGAGTGGTGAAAGCCCTCGCTTCGGTGAATGCAGGCGAGATGCGTGTCATGCTTAACCATCTCACCGGCGAAACGCCGTTCAATCTGGGTGGCGTCGCCACTCAGCTCGTTTCGCGCAACAGTCATAACGCCGGCATCACCACTGCTGCCCGCTACATGATTGAGGCGTACGCCACAGCCGGCATCACCGCTAAGCTCTGGCGTTATCGCGTTCGCAGCAAGGATTTCGAGAACGTTCAGCTCATCATCCCCGGCAAGAAGAACCCCAAGAAGGTTCTCGTGCTCGGCGCCCACCTCGACTCCACCGCCGGCAGGCCGTGGGGCAACGAGAACAAGGCTCCGGGCGCCGAGGACGACGGCTCCGGCACCACCGCGCTCTATTTCGCGGCGCGTGCCATTTCCGAACTCGGCGGCCTCGACTGCACTGTTCATATCGTCCACTTCACGGGCGAAGAGCAGGGCTTGTGGGGCAGCTACGCCTACGCCGACTGGCTCGCCAACGAAGCCAAGGCGCAGGGTCTTGAAGTGATCGGCATGATCGAGATGGACATGGTCGGGTACTGCCCGAACGCCAAGCACCGCCTCGACATCCACGACGAGAAGGACCGCAACGGTTCGCACTCGCTTGTCGTCGAATTCGTCCGTCAGATCGAGCGCTACAAGCTCAACCTGGCGCCGTTCGACACTCACAACCTGGGCGTCAAGGACCGCAGCGACCACGCCGGCTTCCTCGATCACGGCTGGAGGGCACTCCTCCTGTCGGAGGAGTTCACCGACGCTGCTTTCTATCCGCACTATCACACTCTTCGTGATACGGTGGACAAGATCAACTTCGACTACCTGGTCGAGGTCTGCCGCGCTGTGATCGCCACCTCTTGCGAGGTCGGCGGTCTGTCGCAGTAACTTCGGGCGATAGTCGCCTTCACTGGGGCGGATGGACGGCTCAACGCCGGTTTTCATCCGCCCCGCCTTTTTTCTATTTCACTAGAGAGGCAACAACTGAAGTGATTGACTGCAATGAATCCAAGAACTAAAGGCACTATCGCATGCGTAGCCGTCGCTGCCATTCTCGGCGGCATTATCGGCTACAACGTATTCGATGAATTGTTAGCTCGACTATTTTTTATCGGGTATTTCGCTGTACTGGGGCTGTGCACCGGAGTGGTGATCAGTCTGGACAATCGTGACGAGATGAAAAACGACTATTTCAGCTACTTGCTCTTCGGCTCGCTTACTTTCGCTACGCTGGAGATGATCGTCACCTGCATGAATCGGGGAGAACTTCCCGAATTCAGTCCATTCATGATTACCTTCCTCTTCGTTCTGGGCCTCTTCCAGGGACTGGCATACAGAATAGCCGCTCTCTGGGGGCTCAAGAACGCTTCCAAGAATTTATAACTGAAAGGACCAACAAAATGAAAAAGAAGGTCTATGCCACCATCGCCACAACGGTGGTCGGCTTGATCATCGGCTTCCTCCTGGCATATTCGAATGGCGCCGCTTTCATCGCCGCCTTCGGAATGCCGAAATGGCTCAGCCCCGTCGCTCTCATGGGCGGTCTGGGACTGGGTGTGGGAGCCGTCCTCAGCACCGTCCTGGCTGAGGTTGAGCACAAGATGTGGAATTTCCTCGCCTTCGGTTGCGTAAGCACCCTGGCGTTGAATCTGCTTCTTGGATGGAATATGCGCGCGGGAGGCATCAACTCGCTCTTGTTTGTAGCCGGTCTGGGAGTCATTCTCGGTCTTGTTTACAAGCTGGGGCTGAAGCTGAAAATCACCGCGTAATCTGCAACCATCAACCCAATACAAGAGTAAGGGCAATGAAACAGAAACTGTTGTTCACGGCAATCAATGTCTTTGCCGGAGCCTTTTTCGGCTTTCTGTTCGGTTACCTGCTGGTGGAAGTGCCTGCGGGTACGCCATCACCTCTGGTGGCGGCCGGACTTATCAGCGCTTTCTACAACGGAGTGCTGAGCCTACTTGCGTGTCTGTACTTCATGTTTCGCGACCGCGAAACAGAGGACTCGCAGTTTAGCTTTGCCAGGGGCGGAGCGCGCGCTTATCTGACAGGAACGCTGGTCTTC
>CAZEQP010000290.1:0-5100 GCA_964514345.1 uncultured Candidatus Obscuribacterales bacterium | reverse complement strand
GCGGTCCTATAGTACCGTTGGTGGCGCCTTGAAGCATGGGTGCTTGACCGTCTGTATATTGTTGTGTTTGGCTTCCAGTGATTTGCTGGTTGGAGTTTGTTTGAAGACCTGTGTCGGACGACATACTCGAGAACGCGTCTTGTGCGAATGCTGGAGCTGAGAGTCCTACAAAAATAGCGGATACCAATGTGATACGCGAAATAATTGTGCTGATACGCATAATGCTCATCCTCCAGGGGGGTTGGCTTTGAATTGTTAGTAAGGTGTGAACTAAAAGTGCCAAATGGCGTTTCGAACTGATTGCAATAGATTAAGTGCAATTCAGGTAGAAGTCAAGCGTCAAAATGTTGTCCAGAATACATTTTTTCAGTTTCAGTATAATTAGACTCTATGTCTAAAATTTTCCCAATATTGTTGGCTTTCCTGGCTTTTTTGAGCCTCAGTTCTTGTGCTCAAAAGCCAAAATCTGTTGGCAATCCGATATCGGATTACGAACAAATCGTTCAATCCGGAAAAATCCGCTGTGCCTACGCGGTCTATAACCCCGGCTGCATAAAAGACCCAAATACAGGCAAACTTTCAGGCATTGGCGTCGAAGCCATAGAAAAGGTAGCCGGCAATCTGGGCTTAAAAGTCCAATTTACAGAAGAAGTTGGCTGGGGCACTATGATCGAAGGACTAAATACCAGGCGTTACGACTTGATTGCTACTCCAGTCTGGGAAACTAAAGACAGAGCAAAAGCGGCAGACTTCACCGAACCTTTATATTACAGTCCGGTTTTTGCTTATGTGAAAGCATCGGACAATCGATTCGACTTTACCGAAATACTTAATTCGCCCGAGTACCGTCTGGCTTCCATTGATGGAGCAACAGCCGAGATTATTGCTCAAGAAAGTTTCCCATCTATTAAAAGAGTGTCGCTGCCTCAAACAGCCGATTTCAGTCAATTACTTTTGACAGTTTCCACTGGAAAAGCCGATGTCACATTCACAGAACCACAAGACGCCGAACTCTTTTTGAAAAAAAATCCCGGCTCCATAAAACAAGTAGGAGAAACTTTACGCGTTTTTCCAAACTGTTGGCTAATTCGCAAAGATCAGAACGACCTGAAAAAAGCGCTTGAAATAGGCATCAATCAATTGAAAGAATCAGGCGAGATGGATAAAATCATCAGCCGCTATGAGTCGACGCCTGGAATTTTGTTGAGAACTAGTGACAGTCAAAATCAAAGGCAATAGTCAGACGCTGTCCGGTTTTATCCGCTTCAGAAGCAGTAAGCGGCGTTATACCGTGATAAAAAACTTTATCGTCGAATAGAAGTCCCTGTGATTCAGTCAGTCTTGCTTCCAGAACCATTCTTCCATCCACGTCATAAACAGTATTTATAGGTATGACTACATTGCTCAATATAAGAGGAATGCCAGTGATGACATAGTCGGAGCCGTCCTGGTGAATTTTTTCCGGAATCACAAATGGTTTGTCCGGATAACAATAAGTGTTCACTATATGAAATGTGACAAGCAATTTTTTGCAGTCGGGACGTCTTCCAAAAATCTTTTCTGCCGCCCAGCGCATTATTTTGAGAGTGTATTTGTGCATGGCGATTGAATCGTCAAGCTCACGAAAACTGCGAGGCAGGCATAAAAGTTTGTTCTGACAATGACCGTGTTTGACAGAATCTTTTGCCGAAATACGACTTACAAATAAAGATTCGGCATCCACCGAATATTGCGCAATTGTTCTTGTGCGTGACGCTTTTATTTGACTGTATTCGGCTGTTTGTTCGGCATCGAGAAATGATTGAAGACGCTCGACCAATTGCGAATTGCCGCCGGTGTAATATTCTTTTTGCTGGGGATCTGGAATAGTGATACCCATTGCATTTTGCAAAAATGCCATTTGCTGGCGCCGCAAGAAGTACATATCTTCTTCCATGTCCCAGCTGGAGGACCAGATGTCTCCCCGGTAAGATTCAAAATCAATTCCAAGATTAGCCAGGTCAAAAGCCCTTATAAGCGGCCGTGCCTTGGCTAAAGCTTGTGGTGACGAAAAAGCGGTTTCCTGTTTCTCAATAGAAATTGGAGTATGCATAAGTCTAAGTCTCTTTCAGTTAAATAACACGCCATCACTGATTAGAAACGTAGAGACCCGCAAACGAGGTCAGTTTTCTTAAGATACGTCAAATTCCAAATTAAATCAATCAGTTAATTTTTTCTGGTTGGG
This sequence comes from uncultured Candidatus Obscuribacterales bacterium, assembly GCA_964514345.1. Taxonomy (GTDB): domain Bacteria; phylum Cyanobacteriota; class Vampirovibrionia; order Obscuribacterales; family Obscuribacteraceae; genus Aved-18. The sequence continues at coordinate 2,876 of CAZEQP010000290.1, read as the reverse complement.
CAGCACACATGCAACCAGGTCGGCCAGGGCCGCCAGATTGGTTGCGTGAACGTCTTGAGCTTTTAATACATTTTGACCGTCAGGCGACGGCAGATCTCGTGTGGCACAGGCCGAGGCAACGACCGTCGGTTTAAAGCCCAGATCCTGCGCGCTTCGCGCTGTGGCGTTGATGCACATATGTGTCATGAATCCACCCAGAACGAGGTCTTCAATTTTTTTGTCATGCAGCATTGAAGCCAGTTCTGTTCCCACAAAACTGCTGGGAGAGTGTTTAACTATCACTGCCTCGCCGTCTAAAGGACGCACACTGTCTATTATTTGAGCATACTGGCTATCCGGATTAAAAATGGGCGCTCCGCTGGGAGCATGATGCACCACATGAAAAACAGGCACACCAAGCTTTCTGGCGCGAGCAAGCAATTCTTTCAATTCGACCAGGGCTTGATCGATATTATACAAAGGCAAGTTGCCATCAAGATATTCACGCTGGGCATCAACTATGACCAGTGCCGATTGGCTCAGGGGCTTGGGCTCAGGCACCATGTGCAAAATGTCCAGAAGAGTTTCAGCCTTGTGTCCTGCCTTAGTCATTTTCTCATCCTTATATAAGAACCAATAGACTAGCACAAATCAAAACCGCCCCGGGCGGGGCGGTTTTGTTGCTGGAATCCTGGGAGAATCCCAGCTTAGGCGTTGGCGTTGGCGTTAGCTGAAAAGATTCGCGTCGCGGGCTGAGGCGACAAGCCAGTTGATACAACCGGGGGTAGCCAAACCACCCGTGACACCAGCTGCTCCGAAGAGAACTTTCTTCATAGCGTCTTGGGTACCGGCAGCCATGTGCATGAAGCCCATGATCATTGTAGGTCCGCCCCAGGCAATACCGAGGATTTCCATACCGTTGGCGATGATGTTGAGCAAAGCTTCCAAGTTAGCCAAGTTGTTTACACGGACTGTACCGGCGGTGTTTACGCCCATAACAGCTGTGGCATCTCCACCTTGCGGTCCTATAGTACCGTTGGTGGCGCCTTGAAGCATGGGTGCTTGACCGTCTGTGTACTGTTGTGTTTGGCTTCCTGTAATTTGCTGGTTGCTATTTGTTTGCAGACCTGTGTCTGAAGACATGCTCGAGAAAGCATCTTGAGCGTTTGCTGGTGTAGCGGCAACGCCGGCTACGAATGAAAGGGCTATGACGGACATGGTAAGTTTATGTACAAGTTTCATAAGTGAAACCTCCGGAAATTATATAAAGGAAGTAGTAAGGTGGGCAGCCGGTCGCAAATGCAACCTTGGGGTGTTTCGATGCATACAACATACAACCGACGGGAAGCGAAGTCAAGCTGATTTAATCTTTGCCCCCAGAATCACCCGCAAGCCAGTATCCGTCGCATTCTGTTGGGGCTGAACATCAATAATTCAAAAGTCGCCGCCGCCATTCCATCCAGACTTGCTTCTCCCAGTCTTTTTTCCAGTTGTCTTATAGAAGCCACTACATCCAGATAACTTACTTTAGCTGCGTCTCTTGAAAGACAGGAGGCTTTTGATTGAAGTTTGATTAAAGCATAAAGTATGGCTAAATGATGAAAGCCTGTGATTACTGAAAGCTGACCGTAACCGGCGCCAAAATAATGTTTGCCAAAAAGCCGGCTGAAGAAATATCTATAAATAAGACTCTGAATGTCCGGGTCTTCTTGTGGAAAAGGTATTTTGCTCAATTGTTCAAGCGAATATGAATTGCCCGGCAGGGCGACTCTAAAAGGAAAAGCGCCGTTTGAAAATATTTGCAGAATGAATTTATAGAAATTGAAATCGCCTTCGCCTCGACCCAATATTTTCACCGGGAAATATATTTTGTGCAGTGATTTGAGCAATTGTGCGTCTTGCCAGTTCAGACTATTGTTTACTTGCGCCTGCGAACCCAGACGCTGCCTGCGTTTGTTGAATTCGGCGATCAAAATATCCGAGCCTGCGATGAATCGCTCTTCAAATGTTTTGCTTTCATCTTTCATACATATAAGTAATTCTTTTTCAAGTTCCATATAATCCGGCCAGGATAAGGGAACTCCGGTGGCAAGCGTCACTTGCGACCAGTTTGGTTTATGCTCAGGATAAAGTGCTTTGAATTCTTCAAACTTATTTTGCAAATAGTCTTTCTGTTCAGTAAGAGCTTTTCCTGAATTATTTACGGCGCCCATACTGACAAAACTGATGGTGGCATAAGTTCCAGTCGGAGTCTGGTTGAAACTATAAGGAAACAACTGGCAGATGGATGGTTTGAACTTGGGTCCGTTAAGGCTGTGCATAAAACACAAATTGTCGACAAGAAAAGGACAATGCCCATTGTCGCCCGGCTTTATCGCGTAAGAATAAGGAGTATTAGCCATTTCATAGTCTTTCAATTCTCTAAACAAGCTTTTGTTCTTAAACTTGTCGTTTTTTTCTCCCCAGTTCACTTCAGTGATTCGCTCATAATCTGTCTGGGTCATTGGAATCGCCCAACCGCCACAGCATTTGCCGCAACCGGTACATTCATAATTAAGACCTTCAGGCAAAACCAGCGCGTCGCTTAATTCCAAATCCGGCTCGTCTGTACTATTTGTCATCTTGTCCTATTTTTTCGATATTTCTTTCTTACGAACTCAACAATTTTTATTACCATAAACTTCAGCTGTCAGTGAATAATCTTACCCAGACAAACTCTGCGGGATGCTCCGGTGCATTCAGGCACATTGTTGGGAATGCCGAAATAAGTAGTGTAAGCAAGCAAGGCAAAAAGCAGTGCTTCTTTGAATTTGGTTGAGATTCCGAAGTGTTCATGCGGAAGCAGTTCCACATTTGAGCCCCATTCTTTTTTCAAAAATTGCATCAAAGTCTGGTTT
>CAZEQP010000289.1:0-5111 GCA_964514345.1 uncultured Candidatus Obscuribacterales bacterium | reverse complement strand
ACTCTGTGCGCTTTATATGAATTGCCTGTTCCCAATCTTTATAGACCATTCCAAAAATGAGCATGAACACTCCTTCACCGTATCTGGTGCAGTATAAAAGAGCAAGCGACATTTTTGTGCCGCCGGCAAGTGAGTCGCACAGGATAGAATGGGACTTCAAATCGGACAATATAGAAAAACTGGCCGACTGGTTCGACCGGGAAAAATTCACTGGAGTAATGAAAGCAGGCTCCAGAAGCCAGACTTTCAGAGGGGCTATATTATTATTTTGCGGTTGGTGCGTGGGGGCGGTATATTCAAGCAAATCGGCGGACCCGGTCAAACACACATACCTTGCCCTTCCTGCCCTTTTAACTCGGCTGAAAGACTGTCCGGATGCCGAGCTTGAAATATACAGCCTGCCTGATGAGATTGTGCTGCCCTTTTCATCTGCTTTTATAGGTCAATTTATGGAACCCACAGGGCAAGACAGTCCCGGTCAGAAGGCTCGTTATTTTGTGGATAAGGTGACCAATCTTCCCAGACACTGTCTTATCACTATGAATGAGCCTGAGCGAGGTCTTTGTCTGGTTTATTTTTATCTGGGAAAAATCAGCGGGCACTTTCTGGTTAATAAACAGCAATTCACAAATGACCAGAATTTTCCTTATCACTTTATTGAAAAGGCTGAAAATGCCGGATTGCATCTGAGTATTCTTTCAGCCGAGATTCAAGGAGTTTATGACGGCACGACCAGATTCGGCTTTCCCCTCATTACAACTCCGTCACAACTTGCATGATAAAATGAGTCTTTCTCATTATTAAAGATGCCATGCTTTTATACTCCAGAATAAAAATTACAGCCTTATCTATTTGCATTTTTGCTTGCGCTTCCCATCCGACTTTTGCCGCGCAACTTTCTTTTCAAGAATTGATAGATCGCGGGTCAAACGAATTTGTCGAAGGACATTTAAGCCAGGCTAAAAAAACTCTGGAAGAAGCGCTTGAAACGGCTCAGAAATTTCAAGCCGGTGACCCGCGTCGTGCCGTTGTTTTGAATCAGTTGGGAATGGTGCTTTTTGAATTGGGCGAGTATAAAAAATCGCATGAATTTTTTGAACAGGCTCTTTTGATTCGTGACAAAGAACTTGGTGCCAATCATTTATCCACAGCCGAAAGCATGGTGCGTCTGGCTTCATCCAGCGCCGCTCTGGGCGACAATGAGGGCGCCGAAAAACTTTTGCGCAAAGCTTTAGCCATCATGGACCATTCAAAAAATTGTTCTCCTGATGAAAGAATTATTGCCACCCAGCATTTGTCCAATGTTCTGGATAATTTAGAGCTGGCCAAAGAGTCTCTCTTTTTGCAAAAACAAGTAGTCGAATCCAGAAGACGCATCCCTAAAGATCCAGAATTGGGAACAGCTTTTACCAGTCTGGGCAACTGGCATATCAAACACAATAATTTGAGCAAAGCCAAAAAAGCTTTTGAAGAAGCCCTTGCCGCCGACCAGGCTGTTCTTGGTTCCAATCATCGCAATGTGGCCCGCGACTTGAATAATGTAGCAGGAGTACTTTCATTGCAAGGCAAAAATGAAAAGGCATTGCAACTTTTAAAACAATCACTCTCTATACAGAAAGACTCAACCGGCACAGACAGCGCCCAGTTCAAGGATTGTCTGGAAAATATCAAAAAGGTTTTGCGCAAACTGGGCAGACAAGACGAAATCACCAAGCTGGACCAAGAGTATAAAGGTTAACGTTTAAATGTCTGGCGCCAAAATCAAAGTATGCATTTCAGGCATAACAGGCTGGACCGGAAGTTCAGTGGCAAAGGCTACCATGCTTTCAAATGACCTCGAGCTTCAATGTGCCGTGTCACGCAGTCTGAAAAAACCAGAGCCGGTGCCACAATTAAAAATCGACTTCTCGAATATTCCTGTTTATGCCACTGTGGATGAAGCTCTTTCTAAACACAAAGTGGATGTGTTGATAGACTATACTAGCGCTCTGGCTGTGAAAGAACACGTGCTTTGTGCCCTTTCAAAAAATGTAAACATCGTTGTGGGCAGTTCAGGTCTAACAGCGGAAGATTATGCCGAAATAGAAAAACTCGCCATTGAAAATAATCTTGGCGTGATTGCAAGCGGCAATTTTTCCATTACGGCTGCTCTTGCCAAACGCTTTTCTTTGATGGCGGCAAAATTTCTACCCACCTGGGAAATAATTGATTATTCACACGCTGAAAAAATCGAAGCACCTTCAGGTACAGCACGCGAGCTGGCAGAGGAACTGTCGCTTGTGGCCTCAAACAAAATGGCACTGCCTGTCGAGCAGACAAAAGGAGAAAAGGAAGCCCGTGGTGCTCAAATTAAAAATACTCCTGTGCACAGTGTGAGACTGCCTGGTTTTATTCTATCTTTTGAAACTTTGTTCGGACTGCCCGATGAGAGGCTCACTATAAGACATGATGCCGGTAATAGCGCCCTGCCTTATGTGGATGGGACGTTACTTGCGGTGCGTAAAGTGCAATCAATAAAAGGTCTGGTGCGCGGGCTGGATAATTTGCTTTTTGAAAATCAAAAATGACCTCGGCAACTATTAGACTGTTCAATGAAACTGAAGAAGAATTCCAGACCCTCTGGAAAATTTTTCTGGAAGTAAATGCCGGCGGTGACGCATTTCCTTATCCTGCCGACACCAGCTTTGATCGTTTCAAACAAATCTGGACTCAGCCTGACGCCCGCAGTTTTGTCGCTCTGGAAGCAGGTACTCAAACTATTATGGGAGCTTATTTCATTAAGCCGCAATGGCCCGGACGTGGTGCCCATGTGGCCACAGCCACCTATATGGTGGCAAAAAACAGCCGGGGAAAAGGTCTGGGCAAACTCTTAGGTATACATTCAATTGAAGCGGCATCTGCAATTGGATATAAAGCCATGCAATTTAATTTTGTCATTAGCACCAATGAAGCAGCAGTGAAATTGTGGCAGAGCCTTGGTTTTGAAATAGTAGGAACCCTGCCTGAAGCCTTTGACCACGCCACTTTAGGTCTGGTGGATGCATATGTGATGTATCGCTTTTTAAATTTCAAATAGATGTTTTTATAGCCAGATATTTTAATTGCAAGTGTGAAACGTCATAAGAACTGGCTTCAATTGCTCGTTTCAAATAGGCAAGCGCTGCCTCTTTATGACCTTGTTTCAATTCCAGATCAGATAAATGGCTAAATGCATTTACATAATCAGGATTTATTTTTATGGCTTGATTGAGATAATAAGCAGCTTTATCATATTTGCCCAACCTGACATATAACGATCCCAGATTGGCATAAGGCCATTCAAATCCAGGATATAGTCGGATGCACTCTTCAAAAGTTTTTTTAGCTTCGTTGTTATTGCGTCTTGCCATATAGTTGAAGCCTTTGATATTAAGCGCTTCGGCACTGGCAGAAATTGGTTTTACCGGCAAATGGCTTTTAATATAATTTTGCGCTTTGCCACCTGCGTCACCGCCCAATTTTTGCGCTTCAAGCATTGCCTTTCTCGATTTTTCAGTCCAGCCGTAAGCTTTATATATGAGTCCTTGCTGGTAATATTCTTGGGCCGTGTTATAAACATGGTCAATATTTTTGTTGGGCTGCAAAGACGAAAAACAAAACGGCAATGATACCAGATATACGGCAAGGGGCATAAGCGCCCATTTGGCCATCCTGGAGCGCACCAGGGCGTTTGCACCGTGTACGATACCACATACTTTGCCCTGCGCATCTATATAAGCTTTGCCGTAAAAAGGTTTTCCATCTGCAATAGTTTGGAGTCCTTCAAATAACAAATTTTCTTTCTGGGTTGTGCGTCCGTCGGAAAAAACAATCCGAGTCGTCATTTGTCTGGGACTGAATATTTTTGCCAGACCGTTTTTTAAAATGGTAAATTGACAATCAACCACTTGCATATTCTTTTTGGCATTGGCCAGTTTGTAACTTTCAATCAAGTCAGCGAGCAAATAAATAAATGAAGCCAGTATGGTTACGGAAAAAAGCGGTTTTGTGCCGGTAGAGAACATAGCCAGATTTAGGCTCACCGGTGAAAAGAATAATACATAAACTAGCGCCATGATACCGGTGGCGATGGCTTTTCCGCGCACCCTCTTTTCCAGGAATTTGTCTTTGTCGGCAAAACCGAAAATAGAACCGGCCAGACCCAGTTCATTTGGTTGTTCCATCAAAATTCCGCATTGAGTGAGAAGCACTCTGGGTTTGGTAAACGAAAATGGTTCTCCGTATAACTCCACCCTTTGCGGCTGGGCTATGAGGTTTTCCAAAGATTCGGGCTTTTCACTGGCGGCAAGATTAAGTGTTTCATGAGTGCCGTCATCATAAGTGAGAGTGCCTGCTAAAATTGTGCCTCCATTCAAACTTGTTTTGCCTTTGCGATAGGACAAATCAAGCAAAACTCCCCGGGCAGCGCCTGAATCGAGCAAAACCCGGGCCCGTTTGAGATATGAAAGTCCGCCTGCCACAATAAACAAACCAAGCGCAGTGAACAAAACCCCGTGCGCCGCCGCGGCAATATAAATAAGGATGGTAATTAACTGCGCATCCAATGGTCCCAGAGAAAAATTCAAAGTCTGCGCCCTGGCATAAGTGAGAAAGGGCAGGCTCAACAAAAGAAGCCCACTAAGAAAGTATCTTGCTCCTTGAATTAAAAACCCCCGCCGCAAGGGGGAGAGGTCTTTTTTCGTGTCTCTTTTCAGGCCGTTTTCCAGATTTTTCCGCAGGTCTTTGTGCATGACAGGGGACCCTCATATCAATGTCAAGCGGGACTATTTTTCAGCATAACAGTCTTTCCTCTTTTCAGCGCATATCCCTTACATAAAAACTGAGTATTTTGGCAGTCAGGGTGCTACTATTTATCACTTATATAAACGGAATCCCGGCTCCATTCTTATGCCGAGGTCCAATCCTTATTTGGGGGTTTTATTTAAATGGTAAGTACAGTGGCAAAATCGAAGGTCAAAATCGACCGTCAATGGCAATCCTTTATAGATGGCAAGTCAGAAAAAGGCGTTTCTGAGCGCCAGCTTTTCAATCCTGCCGACGGAAGCCCTCTTTGCAAAGTTTCTGAAGCTTCG
>CAZEQP010000288.1:0-5116 GCA_964514345.1 uncultured Candidatus Obscuribacterales bacterium | reverse complement strand
GCTGACAATAAAGCAAGAATAATTCCGTCTTTGTCTGTAGTCCAAACAGATCCGTCTTTGCGCAAGAATGAGGCTCCTGCGCTTTCTTCCCCGCCGAATCCCAGAGAGCCGTCAAGCAGCCCTTCGACGAACCATTTGAATCCGACGGGCACTTCGATAAGTTTGCGGTCTATTTTTTTTGCGATGCGATCTATAAGACTTGTGCTCACCACAGTTTTTCCAATTGCCGCATCTTTTTTCCAACCGGAGCGATGTTTGAAAAGATATTCAATCGCGACGGTCAGGAAATGATTTGGATTCATCAAACCGCCTGGAGTCACAATTCCATGACGGTCATGATCAGTATCGTTACCGAATGCGATATCGTATTTATTGCGCAAATCGATCAAACTTGCCATTGCATATGGTGAGGAACAATCCATTCTGATTTTGCCGTCCCAGTCGACATGCATGAAAGAAAAAGTCGGATCTATTTTGGTGCTCACCACCTCAATCGGCAGTTTATAACGCTCTATGAGCGCTTCCCAGAAAGCCACTCCGGCACCACCCAGAGGGTCGACACCAGCCTTGATACCGGATGTGGCTATGGCATTTATGTCTATAACCGACTCAAGTTCTTTCACATACATCTCAATATAATTGAAGCGATGCGTTGTGGAAGCAGCCAGAGCCTGTCTGTAATCAATGCGCTTCACACCATCAAGACCGTTGGCGAGAAATTCATTTGCTTTCTTTTGCATCCAGTCGGTCACATTGGTGTCTGCCGGACCACCCGACGGGGGATTATATTTAAAGCCGCCATCCTGAGGTGGATTATGCGAAGGTGTTATGACTATACCGTCTGCCAGCCCCGATTTTCGCCCTTTGTTATATTGCAAAATAGCCAGTGAAATCGCAGGCGTCGGCGTGTAGCCAAGCTCAGAGTCGATCATGACATTGACTTCGTTTGCCGCCAGTACTTCCATGGCACTGGCAAAAGCCGGCTCAGACAAAGCATGAGTGTCGATGCCAAGATAAAGCGGTCCGTCTATGCCCTGTTCTTTTCTATAAAGACAAATAGCCTGGGTGATAGCCAGAATGTGGTCTTCGTTAAATGCCCGGTTGAAGGCGGAACCGCGGTGCCCGGATGTGCCGAATGCCACCTTTTCAGAAGCCACATTGACATCAGGCTTATCGCAATAATAGCTTGTTAATAAGCGGGGTACATTTACCAAAAGACTGTCTGGTGCTGGTTTTCCGGCAAGTGGACTGAGCATGGCGAATCTCCATCTAAAATATGTAGACTGTATATAATACACACAATATTGGCCAAGCAACTTTTTCTATTAAAGCGACGGTTAAATCATGGTCCCGACCAAAGAAGTCACAGCACTAACGACTCATCTTGCCGCTTTGAATAAATGCACTTTATGCCCATTGATGGTGGGGCCGGTGGTAGGACCCGGACCGGTGCACTCGTCCATTTACTTAATAGGCCAGGCTCCCGGACCGCACGAAGGCAAATTCGGCAAGCCCTTTGCCTGGACAGCCGGAAAGACTTTGTTCCGCTGGTTTTCACGCATAGGTCTTGACGAAGAACAATTCCGCAGCAAAGTTTATATGGCTGCTGTCTGTCGTTGTTTTCCCGGTAAATCCAAAACCGGAGGCGACAGAGTACCGACCCCTGAAGAAATTTCCACCTGTTCCAACTGGATGAAAGCAGAGCTTGAAATTTTAAAACCAAAACTGGTGATACCGGTCGGACGTTTAGCAATAGAACAAGTTCTGGGAAAAGCTCCGCTTGTTGATTTAATCAGCACCAAATTTAGTGGCAATCTTCATGAGCACCAATGCGACGTCATTCCTCTTCCGCATCCATCAGGCGCATCAACATGGTTTAAAAAAGAGCCCGGAATATCGCTCTTAGCTAAAGCTCTGGAAGAAATAAACAAACATCCAGAGTGGCAGAAAATCAAGTAATACTAACCGGCGCTTATTGCACCAGCTGATTCGCGCTGCTTGTCTAAAGTTTCTTGCAACTTTGCCTCGTCCAAATTGGGCAAGGAAGTTTTCAAAATCTTACCTCCGGCTCCTTCCAGCTGAGGAAGAACTTTATCCATGGTTACTTTTCTGACTAGAATGAAAAGAGCGGAAGTGCCTGGTGTTAGAGTTTTTGCAAGCTCTTTCATAAAATTGTCATCGATGCCCAGATCGGATGTCGCTCCCGAAAGAGCACCGGCAGCTCCGCCCAGGGCCATGCCGAACAAGGGATTCATCAAAAGTAATCCTATCAATCCGCCTAACATACTTCCTTGCAGCGCACCAAATGCGGTGAGATTCATGGATTGATGAAGTTTCACCTTGCCATCACCATCCTTGGTGGCAATTACGGCATCTTCGAGGTCGATAAGATACTCGCTTTCCAGTTTGCGAAGCTTGAGCTTCATTTCTTCAGCTTTGTGCATATCGTCGTAGGCAATAACAATTAAGTCGCTCACGTCGACCTCCTTTGATCCGATTTGAGTGTATTCGGCAAATTCTATCCTATTTAGATAGCCGTACTCGAAAATCTAATCTTTTCATTTATTGACTACTTGTTCGCAGGACCGGTGTCGCGCACGGTAGGATTCATCCCTGATTCCCCTCTCTGGAGTCCTGCGTCGCACCTTATTTGTGCCCATTTATCGGTTTTTTAAGCGCACTAATTGAGCGGTGTGTCCCAAGTCACTTGATTCCACGGACTGCGTGGATTTTGCCCCAGCCGCCTGATAGCACGGTCAAAAAGGTCTTTATCGCGTTCATAAGCCTTTTCATCCCAGGTTTTGCGACCATTCATATAATGCTCGGCAAAGTCTTGCCAGCTTGAGTAGTTCTTCTGTATTTGTTTAGCCTTAGGCATGATGAGAGTCCACGCTTCTTGATCAGACAGGTACCCAGCCAGATAACCCCAGCGACAAATGCAGATATACAAACTCATATCCCAGGCCAGAACTGCTTTGTTGTCGGAATTTTTGGCTATTTTTTCATCAAGATGGGAAAGAACTCGATCCACATCCTGATGGGAAGCTACATTCATGCGCCCCTGCAGCAGCTGTCTTTCCTTTTCAACGCTGTTCTCACTTACTTCAAGACCCGCCAGTGACTTGGAGCAAAGCTTGTCTTTAGTAAATTGAATAGCTGTACACGCCAGAGCCCAGCGGTGAGCTAAATCAGTTTCTTTGTGCGCTTCGTCATACTCGGCATCGCGCACACGCTGCATCCAGTAGTCTCCGCTGCCTTTTTGCAGGGACGACGCTAGAGTGAAATCTTCCCGTGCATGAGAGAAGTCGCCCGTATGCATGTAGGCACACCCTCTCCAGACATGAACTTCGCTGTTGTTGAGTCCCGCTTTTATCGCCTCGTCACAAGTGCAAATAGCTTTATCAAACTGACACGACTCAACCTCCTCTTTCGCTTTTGTCAAAAGGATTTGCGGTTTTTCACCAGGCTTGTCCGCGCCAAAAGCAGCAAACGGCATTAGCATACTGCCAGCGATCGTCAAAGCTATTAAGACCTTTGGGGACATTAATTTCAGAACCTGCCATCAACCAATGTATTGTGCACATAAGAATATGAAATTGTGCGTATATTCACCAGAGACAAAGGGCAAGAATTAATCTAACATCGAGCCATGAACGTTTTTGATATTTTCAGTCAGTACGGCGAAGCACTCGTCAATGGGCTTATTGAAAGCCTGAAACTAGTAACCATTATTTGGGTCGCCGGTCTCATTATCGGTACATTTTGCGGAATGCTCGGAGCCAGATTCCCCAAACTATTCGGCTGGCCCTTATCGACCCTTGCCTTTGTACTCTCCGGTGTTCCCATGATCGTTTTTCTCTTCTGGCTGCATTATCCTGTGCAAGCTGTACTCAATCTTGTCATTGATCCTTTTATTACTGCCGCAGTCACTCTTTCCATAGTCAATATATTTGCTGTCAGCGAAATAGTCAGACGAGTATTAATAGACTTTCCCACCCAGTATCTCATCGCCGCGCAGGTCTGCGGGATGGACAAATGGCGGACATTTATTACCATACAATTGCCTCTTGTACTGCGCCAGATTCTACCGTCACTGTTGATGGCTCAAGTGGCAATACTACAAGCGACACTTTTCGCCAGTCTTATATCGGTTGACGAAATTTTCCGTACAGCTCAAAGAATTAATTCGACAATTTATAAACCGGTCGAAATCTATACATCTTTAGGAATCTTGTTTTTATTGGTTTGTTTACCCTTAAATGGACTGGCACTATGGCTTCGCAACAAATACACACGCGATCTGTCGGAGCGTTAAATGCCTCCGAGCAAATGGACTTTCATCCGGAGCCCGCGCTTCTGGCACATTCGATTTGCAAAAAAAACGGTTCACGGCAAATACTGACCGATGTCTCTCTATCTATTCGTCCAGGCGAGATTACTGCCCTTGTGGGACCTTCCGGCGCCGGCAAAACCACACTTTTGAAAGCCCTTTCTTTTTTGGAAGCGCCCGATTCAGGGACACTATCGGTTGACGGTAAAGACTATCGGTTTCCTCTGGGAAAAACAAAAATTGAGCCTCCATGGCCAACAGTCACTGTTGTATTTCAACAATTATTTCTATGGCCGCATTTAACTTTGCGCCAGAACATAATGCTGCCTCTGGGAAAAAACATAAGCGCCGAAAAACAATTGCATGTAGAGCACTTGTTGCAACGCTTCGGCATGAATGAGTTTATCGACCGATACCCTAATCAATCTTCACTTGGTCAGCGCCAGAGAGCTGCACTTGTCAGAGCCATGGTGCTCAATCCCAAATATATTTTGCTCGATGAAATCACATCATCACTTGATATCGAACATGTAGCCACCATATTATCCGAGCTGCGAGTAATGCGGGATCAAAATATCGGAATCTTGCTTGTCACGCACCTTCTGGGATTCGCACGTGAAGCGGCCGACTCCATTGTTTTTATTGACGGCGGACGCGTGATAGAATCCGGGAGCAAAGAAGTTTTGATCAATCCTCAAAACGACCGGGTAAAAAGTTTTCTCAAAATGGCGGAACTCGCTTCTTGAAAAAGATAATTGCTCTAGTACTGTTGATGCTCGCTCTAAG
>CAZEQP010000287.1:0-5117 GCA_964514345.1 uncultured Candidatus Obscuribacterales bacterium | reverse complement strand
GGAAAAATGGTTGGTGAGCAGTTAAACGTTCCGGTTTTCTTGTACGGTGAATCTGCCAGTCATATAAGCAGGCGCGAACTGGCGGCATTGCGCAGGGGCGAATATGAAGGACTGGCAGCTAAATTGCAAGATCCGGATTATGCTCCGGATTATGGACCGGCGAAATTCAACGCCAGATCCGGTGCCACCGTAATTGGTGCGCGTCAAATTTTAGTCGCTTACAACATCAGCTTGAATACAAAGTCGCGTGAAATTGCTCAGGCTATTGCTAAAGAAGTGAGAGAGTCCAAACTTTCAGGCTCAGGATTAAAATCAGTAAAAGCCATGGGCTGGGTGATTGAAGACGAAAACTACAACTGTGCCCAGGTTTCAATGAATTTGATGGATTACAAAAGAACAGGCATGTATGAGGCTTTTGTCAAAGTAAGCGCGGCAGCCGAAAAACTGGGCGCAAAAGTGACCGGAAGCGAGGTTGTCGGGCTTGTTCCTCTTGAAGCTTTGCTTAACACGGCAAAGCAAACCGGAAAAGCTTATCAAGATATTCCAGAGAAGGAGCTGGTGTCAAGAGCAATCGATTTTCTGGAGCTCAATCTGCATTACCAGTTTAATCCAGAAGCCAAGATTCTGGATTACGCCCTTAAGAAACTGCCTCAGTTTAAGCCTCAGCAATAGAATTAGACTGATTTTGGAGTACAATTCTTCGACTGCCTTTGTAAGAGTGTGTGAGGAAAAGATGGGAACAGCAACTGGAGAAACTAAAGTGACAGTGCATGCCAATGAATGGGAAACTCCCGATTTCAAAATGGCGCAGGCATTTCTTGACCGCGCCATAGGCGGCATGAAAGTAGACCCGGACATTCTTGCCCCGTTAAGACATCCCAAACGGGCAATGACTGTTGTCGTTCCCATCAGACTGGATAACGGATCGGTGAAAACTTTTCCGGGTTATAGAGTTCACCACGATCTGGCAAGCGGTCCCGGAGCCGGCGGACTGAGAGTCTCAGCCACTCTTGACATGGGTGAAGTAGCCGCCATGGCTATGCTCATGACCTGGAAATGTTCTTTGATGAATCTGCCTTTCGGCGGTGCTCACGGCGGTATTCGTCTTGATCCCAAAGCATTGAGCCTGCATGAAATGGAGCGTGCCACCCGCCGCTACACTTCTGAAATTATTGATTTGATTGGACCGTCAAAAGACATAATCAGTCCTGATCTGAACACCAATTCGCAAACCATGGCCTGGATTATGGACACATTCAGTGTCAATAAGGGTTATACAGTCCCTTCCATAGTCACTGGAAAACACGAGACTATAGGCGGAACAATCACCACCGCCTCAGCTACTGGTCATGGGGTGGCTCTTGTAACCAGAAATGTATTGAAAACATTTTTGCCAAAATTGTCTTCATCACCTACAGTTTCCATTCAGGGATTCGGTCAAGTGGGTTCGGCTATGGGCAAGAGCATGAGCCAAATGGGATACAAAGTCCTTGCCGTTTCGGATAGTCGCGCTGCCATTAAAGCTGACAAAGGTCAGGTTCTGGATTTGGAAGCTCTTTCCAAACATAAGCAGGAAACCGGCTCTGTAAAAGGTTTTCCCGGTTCAAGCGAAATTCCTTTAGATGAAATTCTTTTGCTTGATGTGGATGTGCTGGTACCGTGCGCGGTGAAAGGCCAGATTCACAAGGATAACGTTTCCAGAATAAAAGCAAAGCTGATAGTGGAAGGCGCCGACGCTTGTATAACGCCTGAAGCCGACGAAATACTGGAGAAAAACGGTGTAGTCGTGGTGCCCGATATTCTGGCTAACGGAAGCGGAGTGACAGTCTCATATTTTGAATATGTACAGGGATTGATGCGTTTACTCTGGTCGGACGATGAAACTTTTTCCAGGCTGGAGCAACTGGTGAACAAGGCTTGTGAAAGAGTTTTTGCCACAGCTAAAGAATATGGTTGTTCATTGCGAATGGCGGCGATGCGTCTGGCCATCGATCATGTTATGGAAGCCCGTTGGTTAAGAGGACTCTATCCTTAGTGATAAGAGCTAAGAAAAACGCCGTAGCTCTTACGGCATTTTTTATAATTCTGGTCGGAATTGGAGAATTTACCGATTGGCTGCCGCTGGGCAGAATCTGGAAAAATTCAAATAAAAGTTTTGTCCAGGACTGTCGTGTGAGTATTTTGAGTACGCCTGATCTTCAAAAACTGAGCAAAAAAATAACCGATATAGATCGTTATGCCGACTTCAAACAAGTAGCCAAAAGCAGCTATTTTAGAGTGGGAACCCTGGGAAAGAAAAGTTTGTATTACAAGTTGAACAACTCAAGCCTTGAGTTTGAATCAATAACTGATCTTTCACTTATCAAGCCCTATTCTTTTCTTGAATTTTCTCTGGAAAAAGGCAAGCTAAAAATCCTTCTCAACGACAAACTCTTTTCCACAATTGCGCTCGGTTTTGAAATGGAAGAAAAAGACAAAGTGGATAAGCACAGACTCAATTCAGACAGCTGTCTTTTTCTTGTCAGACCGCAGGAAGCTAAAGGCGCCGTTTTCTTTTTGCCCAACATCAATTCAACTGTACTGACAGCAGTAGAAGGTATGGGAATTGTTGCTCATTCCGCTTCGGATCCCTTGGGGTCAAGTCTTTTACTGATGGGTAAAGACGGTTTGATTCGCCGCCTGGATGCAGGGCCCAAGGGCGTAAATAAAAGTCTTGTGGGAACTTATTCAGGCAGAATTGATGAAATTAAATACAGTGCCAAGGCGGAAGCCCTGCTTGTCTTTGATGACTCAAGTGACCATTTGACTGTAATTGATGCAAAAACAGGAACAAGGCGAGGGATCTTGCCGGTGAAAAAGGGCGAGGATGTGCGGGTGCTTTTCGGCACTGAAGGAGCGGTTGTAGGAGATAAACTGGCGGATCTAAAGACAGCAACCATTGTTGAAGAGCTGGAAGGATTTTGCCCCAAAAGTCAGTTTGTAATCGATTTCGACAATAAAAAGATGTATTTTTCTTCTTGTGAGGAAAGCAAAGACAAAGCCAAGCAAAATCCATCATTTGTATCGTCTTATGATTTGCATGAAATGAAGCTTGAATCTCAAGTTGATCTGGGTGAAAAGAGCGCCGGTGAGGCGGAGAAATTGAGCAGGACAGACGAAGTGAAGTCAATTTTTCTGGATGATTTTGGACGGCTGATTGTTCTGACCGTTCCTATTTAGAAAGTTTTTGTAAAAGCAAATTTTTGTTTGCCTCCGTGGTCAAATGCGACCAGGGCAGGACTTCGCTTTTGGGAATTTCTCTAAAAGCATAATATTTATGATCAGGGCAATCGGATGGACGTTCTTTCATAGCTTTTTTCCAGGCACCTAAACTTTGATTATTGTTGTCGATTTTTTTCAACACAGAGCAAAGGCGTCTGTCTCCACGCGAAAGGAGAGCTTGAATGTCGCTCCAATTGCTGCTTTCCGGACGCACATCCACTCCCTTTTGGGCCAGTGTTTTACGCATGAATTCAAGTTTGTCCGCAGATCTGGCATCTCTGCCGAACCACTGGAATGGAGTTTGCGCTTTGGGGACAAAAGAACTCACACCTAGAGTCAGTTTCAGTTTGGGATGTTTTTTCTTGAGTTTCAGAATCAACTCAACTGTTTCTTTTAAATCATCATCGAGCTCGAAAGGCAAACCGACCATGCCGTAAAACTTCACCGCGGAAAGTCCTCCTGATTCGGCTGCATTGAGACAGTCTTCTATTTCTTTGTTGCTGAGATTTTTTCTTATCAATGATCTCAGTCTTTCTGAACCGGATTCAATTGCGATAGTGATTGATTTTTGTCCCAGTCGGCTGATTTTTGCTGCGATTTCATGCGTAATGGTGTCTGCTCTCACTGATGCTATAGTCACTTTCAGTCCCTGGCTTGCGCGTTCGTGCAAAGTATCAAGGATGTCTGAAAATTTTGGATGCTCCGAAATGCTGGGACCTAATAATCCGATATTTTTTGTATATGGCAATACTTTGTCTACGGTATCACCAATAGTATCTACCGAAGTGAATCTTACCGGCTTAGTCAAAAAGCTGGCCAGGCAAAAACCGCATTCTTGCGGGCAAGAGCGGATTATTTCCATTAAAAAGGAATCTCCCCAGGTGCTTTTGGGAGTGAGAATCTGAGTTTGAGCGATATAGTCTTGTGGCGGTTTGAAAATAAGTTTTTGCGGATTATCTAAGCGATCGGATATGGACTTGATCTCTAAAATCGGTCCTGAATGGCTCTGGGTCTTATATTCAAATAAAGAAGGGATGTAAAGCCCTGGTATTGCAGCTAGTGCTTCCAGTTTTGTCTGTCTTGCCGTATAGGCGGGAAGTTTTTTCAAAGCCTCAAGGAGAGCCGGCACAGTCTCCTCGGCATCGCCCAGAAGAATCACGTCGAAAAGATGGGCAAAGGGCTCAGGATTGGCTGTGAGAACCGGTCCGCCGCCGAACACTATAGGATCGCCATCTTGCCTTTCACCAGTGTCGATTTTTATTTTGTACTTTTCCAGAATGAGAGCAACATTTAAAAAGTCCAGCTCCCAGGATAAGGTAAATCCAAAATAAGAACACTTAGAAAGGTCGCCTTCATCCATATCGGTAAAGCATCTTTTGACAAGCACGTCAGGATCGCTTTCCATCAGCCACCAGACCAGCTGGTAGCCAAGTCCGGTCATGCCTATGTTGTAGGGCCCGGGAAAACACCAGGCAATTTCAAAGGCTACCTGGCGCTTGTCAATATATGGTGCTAATCTGATTTCGTCTTTGAATGTCATGGAATACGGCTCAATTTAAGCCATATTCACAGTTTAACCCATATCGTAGGCTTGAGTCAGCGGCGGGGCGCAGGCAAATGTTTTGCCCAGTCTGCTTCCAGTGCCTGAATAAAGGTATGTGCTTCAAGTACATCGTCGTATGAAATTTTGGGCTTGGCAAAGAGTCTAGTATGGTCAGCCTTTGTCCATTCCCCGTGACGAGGTTGACATTTGGGTGGGCGGGGTGTCGTTCCCACTATTGCCACTCCAAGAGGATGACCGCATGATTGGCAGGTAACTCTTACCACAAGGACGCCTGGTTCCTGTCTTAGCAGCT
>CAZEQP010000286.1:4980-5186 GCA_964514345.1 uncultured Candidatus Obscuribacterales bacterium | reverse complement strand
ATTCTGGGTTCGGATGGAACTGTTTTGACCTGCTTACCGGGTTTTTGGGCTCCGCAGGATCTGGTCTCCGAAATTGAGTTTGCCTCGCGTCTCAATGATGTGCATACAAATCCCAAATACGGACCGGCTCAGAAGCGTCTTAAATTCAGGGCAATGCATATTGCCCATATCAATGAACATTCGCACGACATGGCAAATCGCAGTCA
>CAZEQP010000286.1:0-4970 GCA_964514345.1 uncultured Candidatus Obscuribacterales bacterium | reverse complement strand
ATGAACAGCAACATCGCTTTTACACCAGTGACACTATAAAAGACGATAAAAGAGCTGAAGCAATTAAGGCTGGCACTACGTTGGTTTCGCATGACGGTTTTAAAACAACCGATGTGATTATGCATGAAAGAATGTCGCGCCGTCCGTTTATAGCTTATGCCGACTTTGATACGCAGCGATTTGCCGACTACGGCACGCCGCATTATGATAAGAACGAAGATGAAAGAGTGGCTAAAGGTCAGGCACCGTTAAATCCTATGCCACGGGGCAGAAAACAAATGATCGGCAATGACCCGGGCAAAAAAGCGCGTCGCAATCAATTGATCCTGCGCGGTTTAAATACTGGTCTGCGATTAGGATTGGGCGCCATAAAATAAAATGGTCCGCATCCGGTAAAACTTGCGTATAATTCGCTTATGAAAATATTGCGATTGACTTTTATTCTGGCGTTAATCTACAGCTTCGCTTTTCAGTTTGTATGGGCGGCAAACAAAGCGGCAGTGCTGGGACCTGAACTGGACAGAAAATATTGTCAGAGTGTCCTTGGTGAAGTGGACAAAACAATCACAAAACGCATATACAGCGAAAAACTGGCAAAAGAAGTCTGGCCAAAATCACTGAAAGAAAACAAAGAAAAGATTCTCTCAAGTAAAAGTTTGATTGAGCTGCAGGAGCGCATGACTAAAGCGCTTGAGCCGCTTGCCTCAAGCCATTTGAATTTTGTCACATCAAATGACCCGATGAATTTTTATTTGCGCGCATTGTTTTGCAATTTTGACAAAGGAAAGCCTGTCGTAAATTGTGACCGCTATACTGGATTTGTCACTGGTGGCGCCGGTTTTGCCAGAGACAAAGTAAGATATGTGCTGAACGACAGTCCAGCAAGCAATGCCGGTTTGAGAATCGGCGACAAAATTTTGACTGTAGACACTGAGTCATATGTAGGTTTGTTGAATTTTAAGTCTGAGAAAAAACATCAATTAGAGATTGACCGAGACGGACAAAAATTGAAAATCTCGCTTACTCCGGTTCTGACAAATTATTATTCGGCTTATAACAAATCACTTGAGAAAAGCGCCAGAATAATGAGTGAAAACGGTAAGAAAATTGGCTATGTGCATGTCTGGAGTGGCGGCACTCCCACTCATGACTTGCTGGATTCTGTGTTGAGAGAAAAACTGCAAGATACAGACGGACTTGTGGTTGATATGAGAGATGGCTATGGAGGCAATTATCTGGATGATCTGGATCGATTCTTCAGAAAGCCTGAGCAATATCCTGAATTTATTTCTATTGACCGAAAAGGCAAGGAAAACAGCATCAAATACACTTATGACAAACCTGTCGTGGCGCTGATAAACAAAGGCAGCCGCAGCGGCAAAGAGATACTTGCTTATGTGCTGAAAAAGACTAAGCGAGCTAAACTTGTTGGCGATACTACTGGTGGTGCGGTACTTGCCGGCTCTCTTAAAAAATTGAATGCCGACTGTTCGCTTTATATGCCAGTTCTGGATGTGAAAATCGACGGGGTCAGGCTTGAAGGTTCAGGGGTTGAGCCTGATTTTAAAATTGAAAATAAAAGCCAGAATCAGGCTGGTTACGACAAACAGTTTAGTGAAGCCAAGCGTATCCTGCTCGACCAGATCGAAGGACGTGCCGGAGAAAATACTGAGAGTGTAAATTCAGATACTTGACGTAAAAGTGGATGCGGTTAGACTTGTAATTGGCTTGGACAAATCTAAAAACAGGTGTTGAATTTTGAATCAACATTCTTTATGCAAAGGCGAAGAAAATGTCTTACATGGAGTGAGACAACAAATTCGCAGTGAGCTTGCAAAAGACGAAGAGCTGGTGTGGATGGGTCAACCACTCGCTTTTATTATTATGTTGCAATACATTCATTACTTTCTGGTCGGCGGTGCAGTACTTGTTGCCGGTATTTATTTCTATCAAGGTCAGGTGGTCATGCCTGTTCCAATTGTTTTTATATTGATTGGAATCGGTGTGCTGGGCATACCCGTTTTGCAATATGCGGCGGCAAAGTTCACTGGTTATGCCCTGACTTCCAAACGTACAATCGTACTTTTGCAAAAGCCGACCGGTCGCAAGCGGCTAATCTACAAGCCTTCAGATCTGGTTTTTATGCAAAGAGAAGACCTACCCAATCCGGCTGGAGCGGGACACCTGATTTTTTATTCTGAAAAAATTGTGGATTCCACTCAAGACCAGGCGGGTCATATCAGCACCACAGAAAAAACGATAAATTATGGTTTTATGGCAATCGAAAACATAGATGAAATCGAGCGTCTGGTCAAAAAAACTTTGTTAAACAAAAAGTCTCATTAAACACATGAAAAAGCAGGCGGGTAGACAACCTCGCCCTGACAGTTGCTCAAACCGTTATTGATGATAGGCATAGCCATGAAATCTTTTTCTTCGCACTTGAACGGGGCACATACTCCGAATTGACTTGCAGGTACAAAACCGAATTGAGAATAATATTTGTTGTTGCCTAAAACTATAATGCCGCGATAAATCTCGCCGAACCGCACTTCGGTTAAGGCAAGCAGGCTGTTCACCAGTTTTTTGCCGATGCCTTTGTTTTGAAAATCTGGATGCACAGCTACAGGAGCCAATGCCAGCACCTCAATACGCTCGCTGTCGGCTTTTTCGATAAAGGCTGCACTGAGCATGGCGTGTCCGACCACTTTGTCATCGACCAGTGCCACCATTGAAAGTTCAGGAATGAAATTTTTTGAACTGCGCAGTTGTTTTACCAGTTCCACTTCATTGTTTTGTTTGAAAGCGGCTTTGATGACTGCGTGCACGTCTTCGTTTTGTTGAGTCTGTTCAGATTTGATTGAAATTGCTAAACTCATTGTGTCCTCTTGAATGAATATTCTCTTTCTATCGAGCAGACTTGCACTTTGAACTCATCATAGAAAAGTTCGCGTCCTTTTTGTTGCGCAACTTTGTGCTCCGGATGCTCATGCCAGGCACTAAGGTTTTCTTGCGTATCAAATTCTATAACAGATACCCGTTCCCCGTCACTAGCGGCAAAATTTTTGTAAGAGATAAAGCCCGGCATGCTCTGTGCCAGCTCGATCATACGTTTTCCCAGGGGTGGGTATTGTTTTTTTGTTTGCTCGTTTTCAGCCAGACGTGAACGGAAAACGACCAGAACCATGATTACTGACCAATTAATTTCACAAAGCGTCGGCGTCCGGCTTGCAAAACAATCGACTCGCCAGCGCCAAGCTTAATCTCGAAGTTGGGATCTGTGGCAGTCTGACCGTCGAGTTTAACTCCGTTGTCGGTCACCAATCTTTTGGCTGCGCCTGTGCCTGTGGCCAGACCGGTTTCCACTAAAGCTTTGAACAATAAGATGGGGGTCTCGATTCTTTTCTCTTCAATATCGGTTGGGATTTGACGCTCGCTGTGCACTGTTTGCCAGTTTTCAATTTCTTTTTGAGCCGCATCTTCGCCATGATATTGTCTGACTATTTGAGCTGCCAGACGACGTTTTGCTTCCATCGGATTTGCGCCTGCATCCAGTTCTTTTTTGATCTGGTCAATTTCGGATCCAGTCAAAGTGGATGTAAGTTCAAAATATTTGATAATGAAATTATCCGGAATACGCATCACTTTGCCGAACATGTCTTTGGGGTCTTCTTTCAGTCCCACATAATTGTCGTAAGACTTGGACATTTTTTTGACACCGTCTGTGCCTTCGAGCAAAGGCAGTAGACAAGCCACTTGTGTGCTCATATTGAAGTGCGCTTGCAGTTCGCGTCCCTGCAAAATGTTGAATCTTTGATCTGTGCCGCCAAGCTCTACGTCAGCTTTGATGGCAACTGAGTCATAGCCTTGCATGATTGGATAAAACAATTCATGCATCGATACAGGCTGCTGATTTTCAATACGCGAGCCGAAAGCTTCTTTGGCCAGCATTTGATTGACTGTCACTTTACTGGCAAGACCGAGCAAGTCTTTGAATGTGAGCGGGGAAAGCCAGTCGGCATTATTCACCACTTCTGTTTTTGTGATATCCAGAATCGCTCCCATCTGGTCGATATAAGTTTTGGCGTATTCTTCCACCATTTCGCGTGTAAGCTGCGGGCGAGTGGCATTGCGTCCTGAGGGGTCGCCAATCTGGGCGGTGAATCCGCCTATGATCAAAACAACTTGATGCCCGTATTCTTGAAAGCGGCGCAGTTTTCTAAAAACAACAGAATGACCCAGGTGCAAATCGGATGATGTTGGGTCGATGCCGAGTTTGGCTCGCAAAACGCGATTTTCATTACGCGCTTCCATTATTTTTTCAGCCAGACCTCTGGCGCCATTTGGCAGTATTTCAGCACCGCGGCTGAGTTCTTCGGCTTGCGCCATGATGTCGGCAGGAATTTCTTTTTTGTCTTTTGTTATAGCTTCACTCATGCGCTCAAGTATAAAGGCTTGAGCCTTAAGTGCCAGAAGTCTTGGCGTTTCGACTCCAAGATTCTTTGCATTTGCTTGTTCAAAGTCCCGGGCTTGCATATTATTGAATGTCTATTACTTTAGATCGAGGTCATAACATGGCGGCCAGGCAGTATTTACCTACTGAAATCGAGGAAAAATGGCAGGAGCGCTGGGAAAAACTGGGTATTTACAAGGCCCAGGACAAAAGCGAAAAGCCCAAATATTATTCGCTTGTTATGTTTCCTTATCCATCAGGCGACCTGCACATGGGTCATATGCGGGTTTATACAATTTCTGATGTCATTTCGCGCCAGAAGCGCATGCAGGGCTTCAATGTGCTGAATCCGATGGGTTGGGATGCTTTTGGTCTGCCGGCTGAAAACGCCGCCATTTCGCGCAATCTGCACCCGGGCAACTGGACTCGCGACAATATCAAATTTATGCGTGACGATCAGTTGAAAAAACTGGGCACCAGTTATGACTGGGATCGCGAAGTTAATACATGTGAGCCT
>CAZEQP010000285.1:0-5193 GCA_964514345.1 uncultured Candidatus Obscuribacterales bacterium | reverse complement strand
AGCCAGGACCAGAAAAGCGTCAGACATGGGTGCCGAGCAGAACCACTTGTGTCCTGTGAGGGCAAACAGTCTGGACGAACCGATGTCGCCCTGTCCAAGCGGACGAGCGTAAGTGGTGTTGGCGCGGACATCGGAGCCGCCCTGCTTTTCGGTCATACCCATGCCGAAAATGGCGCTGCCTTTGTCCTGCCCGTTGATTTGCAAACTCCCGTTGTAGAGAGTGGATGCAATACGGGGCTGCCAGATTGCCGCCAGATCCGGTGCTTTGTCAAGCACGGGGTAAGCGGCATAAGTCATTGAAATGGGGCAACAGTGCCCGGCTTCGGTCTGGTAAGCCATATACATCATGGCTGCCCGTGCCGTGTGCGCTCCCTGACGTTGAGCGGTCCAGGGCAAATTGTGCACGCCGAATCGCACTGAAAGCGACATCAGCTCATGCCAGGAAGGATGAAACTCCACTTCGTCAACTCGGTTGCCGAAGCGATCGTGCGTCTTGAGCACGGGCGGGATTCTGTTGGCCAGATCCGCCTGAGCAAGAATATGCGCACTGCCAAATTGATTTCCGAAATCGCTGAGACTTCCGTGCCACCACGAGGTGCGATAGCGCTTCAGCGCTTCCACCAGGACGGGGTCTGTGTCCAGCAAGTTGTAGTCCGAAAGCGGCGGAACCTGGTTGATCACCTGGTGAGTAACCGCGCCGCCTCCAGTGGAATTGCCGTTTTGAGACATTGCTGTATTCCGTTTTTAGGTTGGATTTATGGTGAAGCACTAAGCACAATCAGACTGCCAGCGGAAAACTGGAGAGTGTTTGTGCTTGAGCTTGAATTTAGAGACTTAGAGAGTGAACTTTTAACTGAAAGATGAATTAAAGACGAGTGAGCCTACAAACTAGCTGTTAACAAAAACAAGTCTTGATAACTTGATCAAGACTTGTTTAATTGTTTCATTTGTCAAGCGGCTTCAGGCTGCTTCGCAATGACAATCGCCTTTAGCGCATGCGCAGCAGGAGCAGCAGCATTCGCAATCGGAACACATTTCACAACCATCGGCTTCACAGTTTTGACAGGATTTATTCCCGCAACATTTGTCGTCACTCATTTTTTTTTCTCCATTTTCTAACTTTTATCCGAAACTTCCGAGCTTCCGCTATCGTGCAAAAGACACACTGCCTTTTGCAAAAGCTCTAAAATGCATGAATCAACGACTCGATAACTAATATTGTTGCCCTTTCTGGTGGAAGCCACAATGCCTCGATCCAAAAGTTTCTGCAATTGATTCGATACTGCCTGCGGTTTCATCGAAAGACAATCGGCCAGGTCGCAAACGCACATCTCCTTGGCGATAGCCAGGTGCTGCAACAGTTTGAGTCTGGTGTCATTAGCCAATATTTTGAACAAATCTTCCAGCTCGGAAGCTTGAGTATCGCTCAAAGGTTTTTCTCCTGGAACGATAATTTCGACTGGGCACGAGTGTTGGATTTGTTCGCTGATTTCGGTCATGTTGATTTCTTCCTATTACATTATTACACCAATTCATGTAATAGTGTTGAAATTTAATTTTTTTCCGTAAATTTCATAAATCCCAGCTGGTTGGTTTAGATCTGTTGATACTAAATAAGGTAGTAAAATTACGGAAAAATTTCAGTCCGGCAAAATCTCGATATATCGAGATCTTGCCGGACCGAGCAAATTCCAGGGCAACCAGTTGTTAGCTGCCCCGAGCAGAAAAGAACAAAGTTCCGTCGTTGGAAATCATATGCGCCGACATATTTAGAGACTGCCCGGTCTGAAGACTTTCATTGAGATAAGGATGAACTTTGAGCCGACCGACCAGAGATTGTTCTCCAATTTCCACGACCACCTGATAGTGATCAGCGTTGACTGACAGAATCCGACCGGTGTATAAAGCATCCGGATCGATATTCTTGCTGGCAAGAACGGCTCTGCGCTTGCGATTGGCTGAAGCAAGAAGAGTAAGCTTCACATCGAAAAGCGGACGTGACTTTTCTCTTCTCTTGGACAGCACTTCGCAGGCGATGACGTCGCCGGGCTTGTAGGCGGCAAGCATCGACTTGCGGGTGACGTCTCGAAAAGCCATCTGAGTAAAGTGCAGGAATCCTCCCACCTCTTCCTCCAGATGAGTGAAAGTGCAGAAAACGCCTGAGTCGTGCTTTTCCTTCACCGTGGCAACGACCAGAGTGCCTGGCTCATCGCCTGATGCGGGAATGAGCGACTTGTAAATCTGCTCGCGTTTGCGTCTCCAGTCGCCGTCGAGGCTCAAACCAATTTGCAGCGGTTTTGCCTCATCCTGAGATACGGAGAGCCGTGAGACCTCCGCTTCAATAGTTTGCCCGTAGAGAGACTTGAGAAAGTTCTCTCGTTCCGATTTTAGATGTCCGGGGCAGTTCTTAGCCGGGAGTGTGGCTAAGTACCCGGCAGCCGGACCTTCCAGTATTTTGACAAAGGCGCGGGGTTGACCGCTGTCGGTGTCCAAATCTGGAATGATAATGGAAAAGACATGCACTTTAACGATACTGCCGGCAGTATCTAGATTGCCGACACGCAAGTTTTGCATGATAGATTGAATTTGATCCGAATTGGTAGACGTTGTTTGCTTCATTGCGATCGATCTTTTTGTTTTTGCGATTTTTGGTTTCAGAGATGGGTAATTGGTAACCTCAAAATGAAAAAATAAACAAAATGAATATGACCAAACCTAATAAATGAGAATGTCTCTTGACAATACAAATGACCATAAAATCAAGATAATGGAAGAAGTCCGGTTAGCAAGGCTACGCTAATTAAGGTAGGATCGTGCAATGACCGAACAAACTAAGACTATTGCCAGTCAGATTTATTTTGAAGAGCGTCCCTGGGGAGCCTTCTATGTCCTTCTGGATGCAGAAAACACCAAAGTAAAGAAATTAGTGGTCAAGCCCGGTCAAAGATTGAGCCTGCAGAGTCATAAATTACGCGACGAGCACTGGGTCATTGTGGCCGGCAAGGCGCTGGTCACTTTGAATGATTCTGAAAAAGAATGTTCTTACGGTCAGTATGTACATGTTCCCAGAGGAACCAAACACAGGGTCGCCTGTCTTTCCCAGGAGTCTGTGGAAATGATTGAAGTGCAGGTCGGAGACGGTTTCCCTGAAGAAGATATAGTTCGTTATAACGACGATTACAACAGGGTTTAGAATTTAGTGACCTTTGAACATTTCTATCAATGCCAGGAATATTTCAATGGCAATGAGAACGATAATGATAATTTCAAGGAATCCGCTTCTGGAGTGATGAGCTTCGTCGATGATGAAGCGGTAAATTAAAAGGACGCTGTCAAATTTGCTTTCCACTTGTTTTTGCCAGTCAGGCAAACCGAAGCGCTGGCATGCGCCTTTATAAAGTCGGGAATAAAATGCGTCGCCGGTTATTTTCAAAGCGTTGGTTGACTGATCCGCCAGTTCTCTAACGTCGACCAGCATTTGCCTGAGGCGTTCGGCTCTCTGGGTGGCCCCTCTTCCTGAGTGCAGCCAGGAAAGCCATTTTCTCTTGTGCGGCTGGTGATAGATATAATCCAGTTCGGTGTCAAGAAGTTCATCCAGAGTTCTCAATTCCACCATCTGGGTGTTGGTGAACTCAAGCAAATCTTCAATTGGGCTTGCACCAGATATGGTATCAAAAATAAAAGCGGAGTCCCAGTGCACTATTGTGAAGTCGTTTGCATAGTAGGAGAAATATGTTGTGAGAATGTCTTTTTGCTCTTGCTTACTAATTTTTTGGTCGTCACCCACAATCATCCTGGCCAGCCAATCTGGATGAATCTCCAAAAGCTCGGATGCTGAAAAATGATCGGCGCTCGGTACTACGTGGATTAAATAATAATCTTCCATCAGAGCCGTGCGCGGATTTGTGAGAGCAAAATTGACGTCGGATAGAATTTTTTCCAGATGTTGTCGGGCCAGTAATTCCAGTTGATTGTCCTGACGCAGACCGGCAGTAAATTCTACACATTTTGCCCATTCACCGGTCATAGGAAAAGAAAAGCGAATGCTAATAGTTCCTGATGAATAGATTTTGTATGAGGATTTTACTGAGATTCCCGAAATTTCCAGTTCGGGACCGGCAAGAAAAAGAGGCGGAGTGACAAAGTGAATATATAGCTGTTGAGAAGAGTGCACGCTAAATTGCGCTCTGCGGAAGCTTTCGGTTGAAGTTTGCAATTTGTCCAGTTCAATGGTGTCGGAAACAGCAAATACGAAGTACGCTTTGAAATAGCCTTCTTCTATGTAGAGTTTGCGGGATCGTTCTAGATCAATCATTTACCTGTCACTTGCAAAAAAACTATTGTTTTGGGTCCTGTCTTAATGGGAGAAGGCACATCTTTCTTTTCCACAGTCGGTACGGCAACGCCGTTTTTTAATGCCAGCACGTACACAGAGCCGGAATCGCTTCCTGTGATAAATTTTCCGTGTTTGTTGTAGGCGCGAATCAGAAAGCTGATGCCTTTGATATTTTCCTGGTCAACAAACGGAATGATGCTCATACATTCAATCAAACTCGGCGGTACGCCTGGCTTTCCGTCGGGACCAAAAAGGGGCCGACCGGCTTTCATGTCTTGCAGGACTTCTGTAAATTTGGTATTGCCTTCGTCTTCGTCGAACTGGGAAAACTTAATCTCAAGTGGGCTGTATAACTCGATTCCCGGCCCAAGATCATTGAAGTCTTTTCGTTTCACTGGATAGCGAGTTTTCTTACGAGAAAAAGAAAATCCGGCCAGTTCGGCTACTTTATCCATCGCCTTGAGAATCTTCACATCTTCAGCGTTTTCAGAGTACATTATGGCGCCGGAGGGATCTTCAAAACCTTGTTCAGTTTCTTTCAAAATATAGTCTTGCTGAGCACCGGCCAACTTGCGGGCGGTGGAAAGCATATCCTGGGCACCATTTCCAATTTCGCATGAATAAGTCTGAGTATTTTCACCAAAAGTGAGACTGGCTGTGCCATCTTTATTTACCACCAGTGTTTTCACCCCGTCTGCGCTGGTGAAAGTCTTGCCCAGATAAGGACCTATCCGGGCATCAATCATCTGTTTTTTAGAGCCCGATACATCGGTATTGAGCAAGGCTGTGATTCCAGCAACGCCCATTCCGCCGACTAGAATAACCGCCGCTCCTATAAAAAACACTTTTTTGAGATT
>CAZEQP010000284.1:1324-5196 GCA_964514345.1 uncultured Candidatus Obscuribacterales bacterium | reverse complement strand
ACCCCATGCTCGACGCTGGGCACATTTCATTGTAAAAGTTTTTCGGCGCAATGACAGGCAGAAAAATGCCCGGGCTCGATTTCACGCAACGCCGGATCGTCTACTTTGCACTTATCTTCAGCCATCGGGCATCTGGTGTGAAAGCGGCATCCTGAAGGCGGATTCGCAGGACTGGGAAGATCGCCTTTCAATATAATTCGTTCATCATGCGAATATGCAGGATCCGGGACGGGTGCCGCCGAGATCAAAGCTTTAGAATAAGGATGCAAGGGTTTTTCGTAGACGGCTTTGCATTCGCCGATTTCCACAATTCGACCAAGATACATGACTGCAACACGATCGCTGATATAGCGCACCACATCAAGATTGTGAGCAATGAACAAATAAGTAAGATTGAATTCGCGTTTCAAATTCAAAAGCAAATTCAATATCTGTGCTTGCACACTTACATCAAGAGCCGAAACAGGTTCATCCGCCACAATCAATTTCGGACGCAGAGCAAGAGCTCGGGCGATGCCTATGCGTTGACGTTGCCCACCTGAAAATTCATGCGGATATCTGTCCAGCATAGAGGAAGCCAGCCCGACCAGCTTGATCAATTCTTCCACTTTATCATCCAGTTCTTTGCCGGAAGCAATTTTATGCACTAAAAATGGCTCAGACAAAATCTGTCTCACAGTCATGCGCGGATCCAGGCTGGCATAAGGATTTTGAAAAACTATCTGCATATGCTTGCGCATTTCTTTCATCTGAGCATCGCTCAATTGCGACAAATCGCGACCGGCGTATTCTATAGTACCGGAACTTGCCGGCAGCAATTTCAAAAGCACTCGCCCTAGAGTAGACTTTCCGCAACCGGACTCACCGACCAATCCCAGCGTTTCACCTTCCTTTATTTCAAGATCAATTCCATCCAGTGCTTTAATCGAACCGGTTTCACGATTAAAAAATCCGCTTCTGATGCTGAAATATTTTTTGAGATTATTGATTTTAACCAGACTCATAATTGATTTCGCTCCAGACTATCTCACCCGAAAAGATTCGGTGCTTCCGGTGCCGGTGCCGTTCAATAAGAACGTGCACTCCACCTCATTTTCTTCATCGTCTATTTCTTTCATTTGCACATCATCGGCTTCAGAATCTGAAGTAAGTAATCGTCTCAATCTCAGAGAGTCAAAAATAGGACGTTCCTGCACCACTTCCACATAAGGCTCCTGAGTGCTGGGCAGAAGTTCGCGATAAGCAAGTATGGGCAACATCTTTGAGTTCTGCAAATTCAAAGTGGCGACCAGAGTTCTTTCATATTCTTGATCTCTGACAATGCGATAACTGATTGCGTTCCAATCCAGAAAAACGGCAAGCGACGTAGAAAGAAACATCCATCCAAGCAAAACAAAAGCCAATTTGCGAGTCCATTTAGTGAAGGTTCCAAAACATACAGCAAGCCATGGTCCATAGGCAAGACCAAGCATCAGTGAAGGACCTGCGGCGAAGATGCTGCGCCGCGCCCATATCAGTGTGGGTGCTCGCCAGAGCAGATAGGCTCCCAGCGCCGGCAACAAAAAACTGACGAATAGCCAGAACATTCTCCATCTGGGACTGACAAAATCAAGCGAACCGAAACGACGAACCAGCCTGTAGCAAAAAAGAAAAACAAGAAAACCGGCGATTACATCCCAGGGCAATTTTTTCAGGCTTATGTCTTTTTCGTCGAGCACTAGACAATTGAATACAAAACTTTTGACTGAGCTTTTACTTTACGCGCTTTTTGAGCGGCTCGCTTGCCTGCTTCTGCCGCGCCTTCGATACAGGGAATTCCTTGAGTGCTTGAGTGAGCGAATGAAAAAACGTCACTGTCGTTTTGCATCAAGTAAGCATTATTTTCAAAGAACTTGGGAACAGTCACCGCCAGCGCATGTCCCCAGCGGCTCAGAACCACACGATCCAGATTAGGGACAAGATCCGGAATAAATCCTTCCATTTCTTTCAACACGTCAGTGGAAAGTTTTTTGCGGTCGCCCTGGAATAAGAGTCCGCGTCCAATCGAATTTGGTTCATAAGGAACATAAACAGTAAGGATCTGACCCATTTCTTCTTTGTAGCCGCCATTCACTTTATAAGGCGTTTCAGCCGTAATCACATCGGCTACTTTATGCGGAGTTGGCAGCCAGTTGTCGTAACTGCCGTCAAAGATTCTTTTGCGCAAACACATATTAGCCACCAGATACGAGCCATACTTGTATTGCAGAAGCTTACCCTTTATCTCGTTGCTCATATTTTTGGTGATGCGCGCCGACACCATATGCGGTATAGCCATGGCGACGTGCTTACACTCGACTTTGTGCTGGCGACCTTTTCTGTCTCCATAGATGATGGTGGCGCCATTGTCTTTCAATTCTATCGACCAGACAAAAACACCACGCTTGAACGAATCCGGACGGTCTGCCACCAGTTTTTTAGCCAGAGCTTTGGCGATTCCGGGATTGCCTCCAGGCGCCACATACGACGTGTGATAAAGGTCTTCAATTAAAACAAAACCGCTCAAGGCAGACGTTTTGTCGGCGCCTACGCATAGTGCGGACATACAAAAATTGTCCAGCATCCCGACAAATTCTTTGTCATAACTTTGCAGATAAGAACCAAGGGTGACAGAGTCAAGCTTCTTGGCGTCAGGGTCTTCGTTGAACCATTCGACCACGTCGCCTTTTCTATTGGCAAGAACTTTAGTCACGTCTTTTTTGATCATGTCCAGCTGTCCCTGGAATTTAGAGTTGGAAAGACCCTCTACCCCGCGATACCATTTGTTGTCCCAGTAAAATGAATTTTTGGATTCTTCCAATTTGGCTGGTGTGACATTGGCATATGCCAACACATCTGCGATTGCCCCTTCGGGATCCGCCATATAAGCCGGTCCGTAAGAAAAATCCATGCCGTTGTAAGTCCCGCAGCGCGACTGTCCGCCCAGATCATCAAACTGGTCCAGAAGCAAAAAGCTCTGGTCTTTCAAATTAAATGCGCAAGTAAGCCCGGCCATACCGCCGCCGACTATGACTGTATCGACTTTGGATTCGCTGGCACATTTGAATTTGGGTATCTTGCCATCTCTTAAAAGGTGCCCGAACCTGAAATCGTCCCCAGTCCAGGGGTCGAGTTTGTAACTCCCTTTGCCGTACGCTGCACTTCCCACATTAGAACCATCGCTTAAGTAAGTTTTAGCTAGCTCCACACCGCTTAGAGCCAGTGCCGAGGACGCAAGAAACTTGAGAAAATCGCGCCGGGTCGAGGAACCATCAATAACTTTGCTCACGCCTTGTACCTATATATGGAGTATTTACAGAACCAAGGTCCCATTATGCCACCCTGTCAACGGTATAAAATATGACTCTTTGTAATTT
This sequence comes from uncultured Candidatus Obscuribacterales bacterium, assembly GCA_964514345.1. Taxonomy (GTDB): domain Bacteria; phylum Cyanobacteriota; class Vampirovibrionia; order Obscuribacterales; family Obscuribacteraceae; genus Aved-18. The sequence continues at coordinate 1,801 of CAZEQP010000284.1, read as the reverse complement.
GAGCCCGATTTAAAATCAAGGCGAAGGTAGTCAAGCATGAACGCACAAGTAAAAGAGGCGCAGGTGAAAGACAGAGAACAGACCGCAAGTCAAAACCCACTCTCGCAAAAGCTGACCGATACGCTCAAGCGTATTCACGAAGGCGGCGCCCCCAAATATCACGCCAAACTGAAAGAAGACGGCAAATTATTTGTCCGCGACAGACTCGCTCTATTGCTCGATGAAGGCTCTTATATAGAAGATGGCATTCTGGCAAACGTCCTTGACAAGACTTTGCCCTCAGACGGCGTCGTCTGCGGCATTGGCGCCATCAACGGAAAGAAAGTCTGTTTCATGGCTAACGATTCGACTATCAAAGCCGGCTCCTGGGGCTGGCGCACAGTTGAAAAAATCATCCGCATTCAAGAAACGGCAGAAAAACTGCGTTTGCCTATGATCTATCTTGTCGACTCAGCCGGAGCCCGCATCACAGATCAG
>CAZEQP010000284.1:0-1314 GCA_964514345.1 uncultured Candidatus Obscuribacterales bacterium | reverse complement strand
ATGTTCCCCGGTCGTCGGGGCGCTGGAAAAATCTTCCACAATCAAGTCAGACTGTCCGGATTCATTCCGCAGATTTGTTTACTCTTCGGACCATCAGCAGCAGGCGGCGCTTATATCCCTGCATTCTGCGACATAGTAATCATGAACGAAGGCAACGCCTCAATGTATCTTGGCTCCCCCCGCATGGCCGAAATGGTCATCGGCGAAAAGGTCACCCTTGAAGAAATGGGCGGCGCCAAAATGCACTGCTCAGTCTCAGGCTGCGGCGACGTTCTGGTCAAATCGGAAGAAGAAGCAATTCAACTTTGCAAAAAGTACATCTCATACATGCCCTTGAATTGTCACGATCGTCTTGAAGTAGAAGACGAAATCGCACCGGCTGAATTTGAAAAAACTCTGGATCAAGTCATCCCCGAAAAAGAAAATGTCCCCTTCGACATGTATCAAGTCATAGATAGATTAATCGACAAAGGTTCTTTCTTTGAAATGAAAAAACTTTTCGCGGCAGAGATCATCACAGGCTTCGGTCGCATCGGTGGACGCGCTGTCGGTATCATCGCCAACCAGCCTCGTGTCAAAGGCGGCGTCTTATTCGTGGACTCAGCCGACAAAGCCACCAGATTTATCTGGCTCTGCAATGCTTTCAATATTCCGCTTCTGTTCTTAGCCGACGTGCCAGGATTTATGATCGGCACCAAAGTCGAGCGCGAAGGCATCATCCGCACCGGCGCAAAATTGATCTCTGCAGTTTCATCAGCCGATGTACCCAAGATTTCAGTCATAGTGCGCAAGGCTTATGGAGCCGGTTTGTATGCCATGTGCGGTCCGGCATTCGAGCCTGATGTTTGTCTGGCATTGCCCACTGCCTGGATTGCAGTCATGGGACCGGAAGCCGCGGTGAATGCCGTTTTCTTCAACAAGATTATGGAACAGCCCGAAGCCGAGCGTCCTGCCTATGTTGAAAAACTGCGTCAGGAATATCGCGAAGACGTAGATATCTACAAGCTCTCTGCTGAGCTTATCGTAGACGGCATGGTGACACCGAATAATCTGCGTCAAGAACTAATCACTCGCTATCAAATGTACGCAGACAAAGAAGTGCCCTTGCCGAACAAGAAACACAGCGTCTTGCCTGTTTAGACTTGCGTCTTGCCTGTTTAAGCAGAGCGTTTTGCCTGTGTAGCTTCATCGCTATTCGCTGAGATTAGCCGACATTTGCTGAGATTCGTCGCTGAAAATCCAAAATATATGTCCTCCCATATATTTTGAGCCCCCTTTTTATATGTCCTCCCACATAATTGCTCTTAGTGGGTC
>CAZEQP010000283.1:0-5207 GCA_964514345.1 uncultured Candidatus Obscuribacterales bacterium | reverse complement strand
GTTAGCGTATTTGGTATCATAAGCAAGCACAAATAATTCTTCAATGGCGCCATTACCCATGGCAAGACATCCTGTAGACCAGTAGCTGCCGTGGATCATAATGTCGCCGCCTAGATTTTTTCGCCGCGCTTCTTTTGCACGAAGCTTATCTTCAGTATTAGGATAATTGATATCCAGACCTACATGAGCAATTACTTTAGGGCGCATGCCACTTATGCGATAAAAACCTTCCGGTATCTGTTTGTCGCCTTCTTTCAGCTTGGGGCCTGTTATTCCGCTTGTTCCTAAAATCGGATAATTAAGCACCTGCACCAATTTGCCTTTTTTGTTTTGAGCGAAAAGCAATAGAACCTTTTCTTTTTTAAGAGCTATCCAGGTCATTTTTTTAGGTGGATAACTGACGTCATTTGTATCAAATGCCGGCTTCATAGCATTACGGGCAGTGTCACCGAATTCGCTAATGCGATCTCTTATTGTGGGAATTTTGGCAGGAACAGTTTTGGCAGAGACTGCTTTTAAAGGAGACGTTTTGACAGATGTCTCCTTGGCATCAGCGACCGGCAACAAACTGAGAGCCGCCAGAAACAAGAATATAGTGAAAAAACGAATCATTGACAACTAATTAATTGATAAAATATCGGCTTACCAAGCAATACGAGTATTTTATCCTATGCATGAAAACGCGCAAGTTCCTCAGTCGCAAACCGAATTTAAGCCGTACATAGCTCCTGAAACTGAAATGAAAGAACTTACTCCCAGAGCCATAGTGCTGGGATGTATATTCGGCGTTCTGTTCGGCGCAGCCACTGTTTACCTGGCACTGAAAGCAGGTCTGACAGTTTCCGCTTCAATTCCCGTTGCGGTCCTTGCTATGTCCATAGGCAGCAAATTTTTCAAAACCACTATTCTTGAAAACAACATAGTGCAAACAACAGCATCAGCCGGTGAGTCAATCGCCTCAGGTGTGGTGTTCACCTTGCCTGGGTTTCTCTTTCTCTCTGTCGTTAACGGCGAAAGCGTTGGGTCGGGATTTTTCAAATACTGGACCATTTTTACCCTTGCCGCTCTGGGTGGCATGCTTGGAACATTGATGATGATTCCGTTGCGCCGGTCACTCATAGTTAAAGAGCACGGCAATCTTCCTTATCCGGAAGGCACCGCCTGTGGTTCGGTTCTGATCGCCGGAGACAAGGGCGGTGACTTTGCCAAGACTGCATATCAGGGCTTGGGATTTGCCGTATTGTATGCAATATGCCAGCGCATAATCAAGCTTATCGCTGAAACACCAAAATTTGTCACTGAACAAACAAACAAATTTTTTCCTTCCGCCACTGTAGCCGGTGAAATTACACCTGAATACTTGGGCGTCGGCTATATAGTCGGCTTCAAAATTGCAGGAACGCTTGTTGCAGGAGGTGTACTTGCCTGGTTAGGTTTGATACCACTTTTAGCCGCTCTGGTACCGCCTGATGTGATTGCCGCACAACTGGTGAAACTGGGCAATCTAGCCAGTCTTGAAACAGCCGGAGGCCCCGGTGGCTGGAATCCCGCCACCCACACTTTTGCCAATACCGCCGATGCTATTTACCGGGCTTATGTCCGCCAGATTGGAGCCGGTGCGGTGGCATGCGGTGGTTTCATGACTTTGATGAAGACCATCCCTACTATAATTTCGTCATTCAAAGACAGCCTTGGCTCGCTCAAAGATAAATCGGCACAAGACCAGATCGCTCGAACCGAGAAAGATTTATCCATCAAAGTAGTTTTATTCGGCTCGCTTGGGCTTGTGGTGCTGATGATGCTTATGCCGCAAATTCCTGGAGACTCGGTAATTCAAAAAATGCTCATCGGCATTCTGGTTGTTATATTCGGATTTTTCTTTGTTACAGTTTCAAGCCGCATTGTAGGACTAATCGGCTCCAGTTCAAATCCCATTTCCGGTATGACAATAGCCACATTGATGGCGACCTCTTTGATTTTCATCGGATTTGGTATGACCGGACATCTGTTCGAGCCTATGGTGCTAGTTGTGGGAAGCATCGTTTGTATCGCCGCCGCCAATGGTGGCGCCACCTCTCAAGATTTGAAAACGGGGTACATTGTAGGAGCCACTCCCAGAGCCCAGCAAATATGTTTGTTTATAGGTGCGGTGGTGTCGTCTTTAGTTATAGGCCTGACTGTGGAAATGCTTGACCACCCCTCGCCGGATATGGTGGCACAAGGAATTCAACACGCCATCGGATCAGCTAAATTCTCAGCACCTCAAGGCACTTTGATGGCTACACTTATAAGAGGAATGCTTTCATTCAATCTTGACTGGAACTTTGTCATGGTGGGCATTTTCCTTGCCATCACTATGGAATTGTGCGGAGTAAACGCCCTCAATTTCTCAGTGGGTGCTTATCTTCCCTTGTCCACCACCCTGCCTATTTTTGCAGGCGGTGTAATCAAAAAATTCGTTGATCTCAGAGCCAAAGCCAGAGGCGAAGAAGCCGAAGACGCCGAATTAGGCTCAGGCAGCTTATTTGCCACCGGCCTTGTAGCCGGCGGCGCTCTTGCCGGTGTAATCGTCGCACTTTTGTGCATTCCTGAATCTATCTACAATATGCTTCAGACAGTCAGTGTCGAACATGCACTGACAAACGCCCTTGGACCCAAAGGCTACGAGTTACTGGGAGTAGGATTCTTCGCTCTTATGGGCGCGACTTTATTCAGAGTTGCCACCAAGAGTCCTCCACCCGCACCTCCGCAAGCACCTACGCCTGCACCGGATGCACCGGCTCCTTAACCGCCTGCAGAATCCTGACCCTCAATCTGAATCTGGCGAAGACAATTCGATATAAGCATCGAACATGAATTTTTGACGTTGCAAAATGGACTTTTAGGTCTTTTACGACATAATCAGCTCCGCTTATAGCGTAATCGACCTAAAAAAGGGGTCAAAAATAGGTCTAATACGCTATAAGCAAATTTCAGTCCGTTTTTATTGACCTGGAACGAGAATTGTTCCATTCAAATACAGCCAGCGCCCGTTCATTTTTTTGAATTCGCTTTTTTCTGTGAATCCGCCTCTTTGACCCTGTTGAATCAGGTCGACTTTAAAAGTTACAAAAGAAGTTTCGTCCCCTTCTTGCACTTCAAGAATCTCCAGCTCCTTGAATAGTGTGCTCTTAGAAAAATCTTGCAATTCACGCTTCCACTTTGCAAGATCCTTTCCACGCGACGGGTTTTCCGGATGGGTGGTCTTTACAATATAATCAATCTGACCTTTAGCAAAAGCGCAATATCGCGACTTCATCAGTAAAAGCGCAGTCCTGGCGTTTTGCCCGGTGTGATACTTCTGGCAGCACTGCTTATAACTGTTCGAGGCGCCGCAGGGACAATTTCCAACATTGCTCATGTTAAGTCAAATCCGCCCAATAAGTCGATCCTGCTAATGATAACCGGTATAATCCGGCACATGATTATAGTTACAGAAGTCACCAAAGAATTCGGATCACGCACCCTTTTTGACAATGTGTCGGTCAAATTTAGCCCCGGTTTCCGCTATGGATTGACCGGCCCCAACGGCTCGGGCAAATCCACTTTCATGAAAATTCTCACAGGTGAAGTGGAGCCGTCCAACACAGGCACTGTGCAAAGACCAAAACATGTGGGCGTGCTTAAACAAGACCAGTTTGCTTATGACAACGAGCGTATCATCGACACGGTCATCATGGGTAACGAAACCCTCTGGTCGGCATTCAAAGAAAAGGATGCTCTCTGTGAATTGACCGATTTCACCCCGGAACAACTGGATCGCCTGGGCGAGCTGGAATCGATTATTGCTGACGAAAACGGCTATATGGCTGAATTTGAAGCTGCCGAAATTTTGCGTGGTATCGAAATCCCCGATGAAGACCACGAAAATTTGATGAGCACACTTGCCACCGATTTCAAATTCAGAGTGCTGCTGGCTCAGGCCTTATTTGGTGGTGCCGAGGCTTTGCTCCTGGATGAACCGACAAACCACCTTGATCTTGAAACGATTCACTGGCTTGAAACCTTTCTAGAACAGTATGAAGGCACACTCATCGTAATTTCGCACGACAAGCATTTTCTCAACTCGGTTTGCACTCATATCGCCGATATCGATTATGACACCATTATTCTATATCCCGGCAACTATGACGACATGGTGTCAAACAAAATGCAAACACGCCAGACTATTGAAGCATCAAACAAAGACAAAGCAAAGAAAATCTCGCAACTGCAAGATTTCGTCGCCCGCTTCCAGGCAGGCTCACGCTCCAGTCAGGTGCAGTCACGCAAAAAAGAAATCGAGCGACTGGCACCACAAGAATTGAAAAAATCGAATATTCAAAGACCTTATATAAAGTTCGAACAAGAAAGACCATTCGGTCGAGAAGTTTTGAAAGTCAAGGATATGTCCAAATCATTCGACGGCAAAACTCTCTTCAACAAAATAAGCTTCGATATTAATCGTGGTGACAAAGTGGGAATCATCGGTGCAAACGGGGTTGGCAAAACCACTTTATTGAAATGCCTCCTGGGTGAAATCGAACCGGACGAAGGCACCATCAAATGGGGTGAGGCGGCCACCTGGAGTTATTTCCCGCAGGATTTCCACAAAGAAATCAAACCAGGCTCTACCGCGCTTGATTGGCTCATGCAGTTCAGGCAAGAAGAAGACGACCAGGTCATTCGCGGTCTGTTAGGTCGCATGCTTTTCGCCAAAGACGAAAGTTTGAAAGCCACCGAAAATCTTTCCGGAGGCGAAGAAGCGCGCTTGCTCATGGCCCGCATCATGATGCAAAAGAATCCAATACTGGTATTCGACGAACCGACTAACCACTTAGATTTGGAAGCGGTGTCAGCTCTGTCGCAAGCACTTTCTGATTTTCCCGGAACAGTATTTGTGGTATCACATGACCGTGACCTCATAACAAATGTTGCCACCAGAATTTTGTCATTCACACATGATGGTGAATTTGTGGATTATCAGTATCCATACGAAGAGTATTTGCAGAAATACAAATTTAGAGAATTCGCCCGCGCCGGTAAAAAATAAATGCTGGAAGAGCATTTTTTCCAGTGCCCTTACTGCTGGGAAGAGATTTCAATACTTGTCGATTTAACCGCCGGCGGACAGGCATATATAGAAGACTGCGAAGTCTGCTGCCAGCCCATAACTATTTCGTATGAAG
>CAZEQP010000282.1:0-5216 GCA_964514345.1 uncultured Candidatus Obscuribacterales bacterium | reverse complement strand
TTTCAAATCGAACTAATATTGGCTCTGTGCTAAAGTGAAATAAGCAGTTGAGGGACAGTTATTTTGCCGCCTACAAAAACAAAATGCAGTTTGTGCTCAAATGACAGTCAAACTGCAAAAAAAATAGTCACAGGCTCATCAGCCAATATTTGCCATGAGTGTGTCGCGACTGCAAAACAAAACTTGATTGAATTAAGCTCAACTGAAAGTAAACAAATTTGTTTGTTCTGCGATAAAGATCCAGCCACACACAAATTGTCCGGAACAAACAGAAACACTTTCCATTTCTGTAAAACATGTATTGATTTGTGTTATCAAATCTGGCTGGACGAAATTTACGGAGAGGAAAACACTCTTTATTGCTCGACTAAAGAGAAGGGATGAAAACCTTATCGCACTCCTTGCGAAAATAAGGAGTATTACGCGGCAGGTCTTGCCCGGCTGGAAAAGGAAAAACTAAACAAATGGCACGGTGAAATAATCGCCGAAATGCTTGAAATAGAGCCCAGCGAAGAAGTGGAAGAATACGCCCGCGCCTGGCAAAAAGAATTTCCATTGCACAGAATCACACCAGAACTTGTCGGACGCTGGCTTTGCGCTTATCCCAAAGAAGAAACAATCGAGCTTGCTAAACACTACTTAGATCTCGATTGTAAGCTGGATAATCTTTATCGCTTTATTTTATTGGTATGCCAATCAGATGTAAGGGAAGAGTTTCGCCCCCAGTTATCTGCTTTGCTTGAAAAAAATCCGGACAATTTTGTCTGGTCTGTCGCATTCAACGACAAAGACAGAGACATCGAAATGTTCAACACACTGGGTTTGCGGTGGCTGAAACTGAACTGGGATAATCCTGAGGCTTATCCTGATTCGATGGCTTTATTTACTAAATCACCTGTGGTTCTGGCTGAAATTTTGCTCTGGACTAAAACGGCAGGACTGAAAGCAAAATACATGCCACGTACTCTAGGTCACCTTTTCTATTCAATCCCCGGGCGTGCACCTGAATTGCTGAAAGAGTTAATCGATTTTTGTCGAGATTGGATTCGTCAAAACGAAAATAGAGAAGATGTGGAATTCGTCATCTCTCATCTCATTTCATTCACACGCTCACAAGATGACCGTGATTACGGCGTTTCTTGGATACAAAATCAAAATGGACAAAGAGAAATCTGGTCTGTGCTCTGCTCAATTCTAAATTTAGACAGAAAAGAAAATAAATCGCCGGACTCTTACATTCTCAACAAAACCAAAGAACTGCTTCAAGGACTTGATTACGCCGACAGACCGCCGGCTATAGTGCGGGCTTTGCTCAGTGTCGACAAAAGTCCTGAAACAATACAAATTGCAAAAGAAACTTATTTCGAATGGAAAGCACCTTATTTGCTAATCGGACTATTGCCTGAGCACAGTGATGAAAAATTGATCGCGGCTGCTCAAAGTCAACTGAAAAGATTTCCTGAACACCCGCAAGATGAGCTATTGCTGGCGCTCATTAAGGCCGACTGCAAAAACAAAACAACAATAAAATTGGCTAAGTCTTTTCTAAAAAACTTTCCAGATCATACAAAATCGAATGATGTCAGAAAATTATTGAGCATATAAGCAAACTCAATTTACTCGCTTAGAATGACATTTTTTATGCGTCTGAAAAGGCTTGCCCCTGCTGCCTTTCAAATGGGCTATGAGAGAAAAGTGATCCAGATTTATTACATTCGTAGCGGACAAAAAAGAAACCCTGCGATCATAGAGAGAAATTTTCACCCTTCCATGTTTGTCAGCGCCAACATTCAAATTTTCGATTTTTTACGGGCGGTTTTTGCTTTAGGCAACGGCAACTCTGCGGCTGTCGAAACAATAAGCCGTGTCAGCCACTCATGATCATCCCACTGGTCACCTGAAATCAATAGCCAGAGTTTTGCTCCCTCAAAGGGATAACCCTCTTCGTATGAGCCGATAAAAGCCTTCCCTGATATTGTGGGTTTGACAAAAAGCTGATCGTCACAAACCAGAGCCACTGTTTTTTTGTCGCAATAAACAGCATATTCGCCGAACATTTTTCTACAGCTGACAGAGCCGGCTTCACTAATTTGCTCAAGAATGAAATCAACGGTGCTTTGTTTTGAGGCCATATCTATTTCTTGCGGAATATACCGAAGATGCCTGAACCGCCTTCTTCTTTCTGCGGTTTATTACGTGAATCGTGCGAATGATCATCCACATCCGGTGATACCGTTTTCAGTGCGGTAGCAAATTCCACTTTGGTGTCGCGCACGGCGCGCAAAACTTTGACCAGATGTGATTCTGTAATTAGTTCGTCTTCGATCAATTTCTGTCCCTGGAAGACTGCATCGAGCAATTTCTTGGGCAACAAGTCTTTGGAATATATCACTTCGCCATAAGTGAGATTCATCTGGGTTGCCAGTATTTCCATACGCTTCCATTCGTCTTTATTGAGCAATTCAGCTTTACGCACAAGATAAATGACTTTGTTTACTTTGGCCACTTCGTCTTTTGAATTGGACTTTTCTTGAATGACTGTTTCCATAGGCACATTGCGTTGATTAGCCTGACTCAAAATGGCCGCCGCCTGAAGCGTGCTCATCTGACCGTTATTGACCATTTCCTGCAGTTTCAAGCTCTCATCCAGCACCGAAGGTGAAATCATACCCGACTGCACAAAAACTTCGCCCACAGGCATGTTGTCCGAGAGCCCTCGCTCGACTGCGGTGGCTTTGTCCGACTCGCTGACTATTCCTGCCTGGGCAAGCAGGTCTCCCACTTTTACTTTGCCTTTGTCAGTGGCATAAACGCCTGTTTCGGTCATAATTTCTTCAATGGGCTGAGCTTTTTTGGCTGAAGCTCTCAAGCCGTTTATAGCTTGATCGTATGAAATTTTGCCGTCTCTGAAAAGCACTTGAGCCGTCAGTGCCGAAGCCAGAAAATTTGCTGTAATGATACGGGACAAAACAAGACATCGTCCCAGGGGCAGATCATTTTCAACACTCTGTCTCAGTCCCTGTTCAAGCACCGCTTCGGTGATTATGCCTGAATCAATAAGAAGACGTCCCAGTTCGTTTGAAGTATTGCTTGTGCGCTCGGTCGGTGGTGTCCAGCCCAAGCGTCTGAAAGTTTCATCCAGAGGCACTTGCGCTCTGGCGCATTGATTGAGGGCACGAATGCCAAATTCAGGAGATATGAGCTGGTCGCGAATCATTGATTGCACTTCAATGGCAATCTGCAGATTGCGCTCAGATAATTCACCAATGGTCATCAATACACGACCGACAGGAGTGTTCGATTTTTTGGCGATTTGCAAAGCTTCCATCAGAACTTCCTGACGAATGATTCCGGCGGCTACAAGTAGCTCGCCAATTCTTTTCGGCCCACCTCGCCTGTCTTTATTTATCTCCATAGAATCAGTTCAAATAAAGCTCTATACCAGCCTAAACGCAACCTATTACATTACCCCTAATTACCCGTTTGAACAGGCTCAAAAACCTATGTTTAATAGAAAAGCCTGAGCGAGATTGACATTTCCTCAACCTCGCTCAGTAAGAGCCATTCTATTCAAGACCCAAAGGTGGGGACTTTCAGGTCTTAGTAGTTGTCGTCGTAAGGAACAACGAATCCTTTGCCCTGGAAGATCATGCTGTGGCTTCCACTGTGGGGGCTGGGATATCCGACGAAACCATGATGGATACCGTAGGCTGTACCGTGGATAGAGCCATAAACTCCACCAGCTACAAGCCCGACAGGACCACCGGTAAGAGCACCGGCGACAAGTTCGTAGGCGCCGTCCTCTTTACCCAGGTTGCGAGCAACCATTTTTGTTCCGCCGATTGCACCTTTGACGCTATCTGTGAACACTCCGGTAGGAGTATCCCAGGCTGTCGTCACCAGCATGCTGACCACGCGGCAAGGGAAATACCAGAATTCGTAAACGACTCGGGCAGATTCCGGACGCTCCGGATAAGCGTAACTGGGGAGGGCCCCGATTACGGTTGTAGCGAGCATTGCCGCTGCAGCTACTAGATTAAGACACTTTTTTTGCATTATCTTCACCATCTTCTATGAAAAACGCTGTGCTAACAAATTCGTTTTATTGCTCTTCCATCGTGATATATGACCAGCGGCTGAAAGGCTTGTTCCATCCTTTTTTCCAGCCGTGGAAAAATCCACGATAGACGCCGTGGGCACTACCAAGAACCAGTCCGGTAGATCCACCGATCGGTACGGCGGCAGCAATTTGTCCGGTACCTTTTTCATCGCCGAATTTACCGGCGACGTGTTCGGTACCTTTCAAGAACCAGTGATAACCATCATCGATAGGACCACTGACACCACCAGAAACCAGGGCGCCGGTTGCGGCTCCAACGGTTCTGAACGGTGCTTGCAAACACCACATAATAGGTTTAGCTTCATAATCCAGGGCAATAGCAGGAGCGGCGATGCCGGCTGCAAACGCGAGGGATAAAATTAAGCTGCCTAGATTTTTTGATTTCATGTTTTCCCCACTTTCCAAATATCAGGCTTGGCTCTGCGCCAACTTTGTAGATTAAGATGATACTACTGATTTTCGTATCGTCAAAACCCTTATTTACTGTTCAACAACAATATAAGACTCTGTGCTGAATGGCTTTTCCCATCCAGTACCGATACCATGTTTGGCACCAGCGATGGCACCATATGGAATGCCCCAGAGTAACCCTACCGGCGCACCGATAACGGCTCCCACAATGTTTTGACCAGCGCCGCCTTCATCACCGAATGATTCGGCGAGGTATTGGCTGGTTTTCATGGGGCAGTTATAAAGTGAGTGGTAAAGGATACCTTCCGGTACATCAACGATAAAGGCTGTAACTGATCCCAACCAGGAGGTGACAGATCCCAGGGGACCGTCGCCAGCTCTTGCAGGACCGGCAACACTAAAGGCGATTAAGCCGGCTGCCACAAAAGAAAAAAGCTTGTTTTTCATAATTACTCCGTAAGGTCTTGGGGGTAGTGCTTCTTTATTTAGCATGAAGGCAAGCACTACCCTCAATCTTGAACCCATTTTCTAGTGCTTTAACTTGAGACTATTCGTCTTTGAAAGTGAAAGCATCTTTGCTGAATGGTTGTTCGTAACCAGTCTTCATTCCGTGCCAGCCGCCGTCGAAGACACCATAGGGGCCACCACCGACTAAACCGAACGGACCACCAAGTACGCCACCAAC
>CAZEQP010000281.1:0-5228 GCA_964514345.1 uncultured Candidatus Obscuribacterales bacterium | reverse complement strand
CGGTCTTGAAGATTTGAAATTTACGCGCAATGAGGCAGAAGCAGTGGTAAAAGCCAGCGGTGACTCAAATTCGAAACTGGTGACTGAAAAGGATGTGCATGACTTTTCTGCTTTATTCTCTTGCCACTCGATAGTCCATTTTGCCGGACATGCCGTTTTCAATAATGATGAGCCTCTGGCGTCCGGACTGGTTCTTCCCGACGGCAGCATGATTACAGCCTCGTCTATTCTGGAGCGTAATTCTTTGAAAACCAGTTGCGGCAAATTGCTTGTCCTTTCTGCCTGCCAGACCGGCGTGAATGCAGTGACCGGCGGCTCTGAAATTCTTGGCATGGCACGTTCATTGATATATGCCGGGATGCCTAACCTGGTTCTATCCTTGTGGGAAGTGGGCGACCAGTCGACGGCTCAATTCATGAGTGATTTTCATACTAATCTTAATAAAGAGGAAAAGCTGGGCAAGTTGCCGGTTTCAAAGTCCCTGGGCGCGGCTCAGAAGTCGGCAATTGACAGAGGCGAGCCTGTTTTTGCCTGGGCTCCATTTATTCACATAGGAATCGATTAAAATAAAGCTGTGTGAATAAGGAGACTCCCATTTGAAACGAAGTATCCTGGTTGCGACTGTTGTTTCGCTTATCCTGTCCTGCTTTATTTTAAGCTCCAATTTAATCCTGCAAGCCCAGGAAGCCGATGGCGGTATCAATGCCACTCCGGTGCGCGATTCTCTTACTCCTGTGTCCGCCAATGCCGACCCGCTTGATATATACAAGGAAGCCGGGATAAACAGAGAGCAAGAAGACAAAATTCGCAAAATGGCTAAAGAATTCGAAGACGTGCAACGTGTGCGCTTGAAGACTTTGTACGGACTCATTGAGGACATGCAAGAATTGCAGATGAAGCCTGACCCATCTGAAGCAGAAGTGATGGCTAAGCAGGGCCAGATCAATACCCTGCGTTCCGAAATTTCAAATAGCCGCATAAAGCTTCTGCTTGACATAAGAGCCGTCATGCAGCCGGAGCAGAAAGAAAAACTGGTTTCAATCGTCAAAGAACGCAAAGCCAGAGCCCGTCGGGCAAACAATAATTGAGGGCAAACGGATGGCAATTGCCGGATATTTAGCCCGGGCACTGATAAAAGAACTGAAATACAAACCTATTCCTGAAACGGTTCATCTTTTGGGAAGACAAACTGTTCAGTTTGACTATGATTTTGCCGTCAGGCTGATTGAAAGTGAAGGATTGACTGTCCATGAAGTAAATCCGGGAATAGACGAATCTACTTTGACCGGTAAGTACAGACGAGATGTACTGGGCAAAAATGATATCGACGACTACACCTTTTTCAAAATGCTGGGCGCCAAAAATATCAAAGCTATCGACCATTCTGATTATGAAGGTGCCGATGTAATAGTAGATTTGACCAAGCCTGTGCCTGACGATCAGCATGTAATTGCCGATTTTATTTTTGACGGCAGTGTGATGGACAATATTTTTGATCCTGCTACTGCTTTAAAAAATGTTGCCGCCATGCTCAAGCCGAATGGACGATATTTCGGCACTAATATGGTCTCAAACAAGCTTGGTGCTTATGTTTCTTTTTCACCTCAATATTTTTTCGATTATTTTGCAGTGAACAAATTTGATGACGTAAAAATATATGTGCAGGATTTTTATAAAGACATAAATCACCACGCTCAAGGTGATGTGGACGGAGAGTTCACTGTTGCACATGTTTATCGATTTCACCCGGGCTCTGAGCGTCACAACATTTTGGGATATACAGGATCAAACGGTATTGTCGGTGGTTTGATCATTGCTGAAAAAGGAGCCCACTCCACTTTTGATCAAATACCGCTGCAGAGCTGTTATAGAAGCGACGAGCAATGGGAAATTTTAAATCGAGAGATAAATCGTATTGATATGGGACCGCGTCCCAATCAGACTTTCGGAAGACCGCTGGGAGCAAAACCGGTTATGGCTCCAGGCTACGAATATGTGGGATCCCTTATTTCAAACGGTCATTATCATTCTGACTATGATCCTCAAGATGTGGTTGAGCCTTTACCGTTGGATGGTATTTCAGCTACTATCGGACCACTGGATCACCAGGCGGAATCGCTCAAATATCATTTAAGAGCGGGTCTCAAAGATATGGACCCTAATTTTCTGCCTATTTATGAAGCTTGCCGCCAGTACAGCATGACGTCGGCAGAGCGGATGTATGCTCTTTATCAAGCAATTCACTATATCGCCAGATCCGATATCCCCGGTGCTATCGTGGAGTGTGGCGTATGGCGGGGCGGCAGCATGATGGTGGCAGCCAAAACTTTGATGCGACTGAAACAATGCGACCGAAAATTATACTTGTATGATACTTACGAAGGGCTTCCCAAGCCGCAGTCCGACATTGATGTGGACATGTGGGACCAAAGAGCCATCGACGGCTGGATGCCCAAGCGTGACAGTGATACAAGCAGTTCGTGGGCCAAGGCAGAACTTGAAGAAGTGCGCAAAAACTTGCTTGCCACAGGTTATCCTCCCGAAAATATCGTTTTTGTAAAAGGAATGGTGGAAGAAACTATTCCGGCTCAGACTCCTGACGCCATCGCTTTATTGCGTCTGGATACCGACTGGTATCAATCCACCAAGCACGAAATGACATATCTGTTTCCTCTATTGGAGCAAAACGGCATTGTAATTTTTGATGACTACGGACATTTTAAAGGTGCACGAAAAGCGGTCGATGAATATATCGCCGAGCACAAAATTCCATTGTTATTAAATAGAATCGACTACTCAGGCCGGATGGCGGTAAAAACTTTCAGTTCTAAATTAGCTGCCCGATAGCTTTCTGGCTAATTTTTTCACTTTCAGAAAAGTCTGGTAGCTGTGAAAATAAACACGGTAACCGTTATAACCCAGGTCGTAAAGTCGGGCTTTGGCACCTTGATACCAAAGTACTCTGGGCATTTCGTGAAACAAAACATGTCGGGCAAAATCAAGATGACTGAGAGATGCGTTCAATCTTTGCTCGGCAGTGCTGCCGTATTTGGCTAAAACGGTTTCACGCAATAAGTGAGAGCACAAAAGTCTGGCTTCGTTGCTGTATTTATTCTGACGCAAAATTTTACACATCAAAGACAAAGTAACTACGCGAGGAAAATGTGGTGCCATTATTCTGCTTTCCGCAAGAGATTGACAGATATCTTTGTGATCGTCATCACAAGCCATTTTTATTACTTCTTCCAGGACTTGTGACTGTATTTTATTGTCATACATGCCTCTGCTGTAAGAGGCGCTATGATCAAAAGTATAGTCGCCCAGAACTTGCGGGGCATAACACATTCCGTGTCTCAATCCCAGAATATGGAATGTCCACCAGTCGGCATGCCATTTCAATTCTTGCGGGTATAAGACCATATTTGCTAAAGCGTCACGTCGCACTAAAACAGTATTAGTGGCTATGCCGCCGCCTTTCAGTTTGTGGCAAAATTCTTGAGCTGTCAGATATCCGGGCTCATCAAGCCAGCCTTGCCTGATATAAAATCCCCAGCCGTAAACAGGAACAGTAGTTGTAGTGTCGGCTGAAAATATTTTTGCCTGCGGATATTTATTGAGCAGATTCATGCCCACTTCATATAATTCAGGGCGCACTCTGTCGTCGCAAGCAGTGAAATTGACTACATCGCCTTTTGCTTCAGCCAGTCCTCTTTGAGCACTATAATGGATGCCCATATTTTTTTCATTGACGATCATTCTTATGACTGGGTATTTAGCCATAGCATTCTTAATCACTTCGATACTGTTATCGGTGGAACCGTCGTCCACCACGATAATTTCATATGGTTTGTGATTTGAATTGCAAATGGCATCAAGAGCTCCCGGCATCAAAACCGAGTCATTGTAATTGGTGAGCACAACGCTCAATTTGAGTGGTTCTTGACTCATTGATTATTGAAATATTTTTCTGCTTGAGCTGTCACTGCCGACATTGAAACTGTATGAAGTTTATATGGGCGCTTGTTTAAGTCTACCGGCGCCAGTTTTTTCAAGACTCTTGTATTTACCCTCCATCTGGATAGAGTGCTTTTGTTGACCACGCTTCCATGCAGGGTGGAAAGACTGAATATGACCGCCTGTCCCGGGCTGGCAGGAATAGTGAGCATTTTGTCCTTCACATCAATTTGCAATACCTGGGGTGAATATAAAAAACCGATCGAATGAAGAGGCGAGCCTTTTTCTATGTGCGCCGACTTTTCTTGCTTGACAGGAAAGCTTGATTCAGGCTGGATATTGGAGCCCGGATAAACAGAAATAGAATTTTCTTCGCTAGTTTCAACAAGAGGAATCCAGACCGATACTTCATAGGGTGAGCCACCATAAGTGGTGTCTCGGTGGAATCCGATATTGTCCTGTTCTTTTCCCGGACGTGTTATGCGTAGATAAGGACTTTCCTGGACCAGAAGATCCGGTCCCAGAAAAGGACGAAAAAAGTCCACCTGTTCTTTTATTATTTGAGGACCAAAACCGGCATCTCTAAAATATTGGGTAAGTTCTATTTGCCAGGCATTGTGCTTTTCGTCGTCCTGTGCGATTTCATGATATCGCTCAAGACTGGCTTTTGAACTATTTGTAACTTGTTTCAGTTTTGCTTCAAGTTGCTGGCGGATTGAATTAATGATGTCCGGTCTGGGCAAATCAAGCAGTATCCAGCCCTGGGTCAAAAAGTGCTCATTAATGGCAGGAATTTCATCAAACTGAAATGGGCGGAACGTTTGCATAATGCCGAGTATAGCAATTTAAGCTAAACTATTGCCATGGGAATTGCCATGCAATATCTTAACTACCTCGAAGGTTGCGGGGTGTTCTGTCCGGGAATGAAAATCCTGGATATAGGCTCATCCAATCTTTACTCGGCGCAAGCCGGCGATATTGCTCGACTTATAGAGAAATATAATCCTGCATTTCAAGATATAGATTCACTGGCTACAAGGCTGGCTGAAGGATCTGCATATACACCGGAGTCCGGCGGACTTAATCAAGCCTTTGCCGGTGAATTATTTGAAGCATGCGGTTTTGAGTATGTTTCATTTGATATTGCCTGCGGATTTAAAACAACCATTATCGACTTGAATAAAGAGCAACTGCCTGCCGAGCATCAAATGCGTTTTGATCTGAGTGCGGGATTTCCCCTTCTCACTACGAAAAAAATGGCTGTTAGGGCAATT
>CAZEQP010000280.1:0-5264 GCA_964514345.1 uncultured Candidatus Obscuribacterales bacterium | reverse complement strand
TTGTCATCGAATTTATCAATTATGTAAGACCCATAAAGTTTGAGCATATCTTCCAGTGGGCCGGCAGCCAGAAAAAAAAGAGATGCAGGACAGGGAATCGCTTTTATTAGCTCAAGTGTGACTTTCCATCCACGATCCGGATCTCGATATATGAGTTCATTAACTTCCCAGTTTCTGTCATATTGGTCTGGATCTTCGCTGAAGGAAACAGGCTCGCAGAACTGGAGATGATAGAAGGTGAAATAATCACTCACTAAAGTTTTCAAATATTCAGGATCGTCTACTTCTTCTCGCGCTTTTCTTTTTGAAGCGGCTTCCTCAAGATTCAACTCGATTTTTTCACGCTGTTTTCGTTTCCAAAATTCGCTCACAGCCTTGTCGTTCTTGTGTAAATCTATTCCCTGCGGTGTGGCAACAACTTTGTAGTAAATGTGTCCATCGCGGCTTTCATGGCGCCAGTAATTCATATCCTTTAATTCGTCGACAGTATGAACGGTCGTTTTTTTGAAATTCTCTTCTTCTTTCAAACCATCGTAATTGGTTTCGAATAGTTCCACATATCCCTGCTGAATCATTGAGAATACGATTGATGGTGAGTTTAAATCGTTTACTGCCCAAACATCATAAAGAGATTCGCCGGATGAATGGAGGCATTGTTTGAGCAAAAATATTTCTTCGTCGGTCATAGAAGCAGATTACTTATCTTCGGGTTCTTTATTCTGATAAGCATTAGCTTCACGCTCAATGATAAGCTTTTCCATTCGTTCTATGATTGCGTTGGATTGCTCGATAGTCTTAATTGACTGCAGCATGATTTCTTGTGTTCTTTCGTCAGTCAAAATCTTTCCTGGATGAGCCAGGCTCAACTCTCTTTCAGAGACCTTACTTTCGATCATGTCTATCAGCGGATCAGTACTTCCTAAACCATATTTTTCAAACATTTTATTGGCATTGTCTATTGCCGCAGCAGCATTAGAGCGCGCTATGAGTACTTGTTTTTTTGTGTAGGTTTTTTGTGATTCGGTTTCCAATTCCATTAGTCTTTCTCTTAAGCCCAGCGTTTTCTTTTTTACTGTGTCTAGCTGTGCATTGAGATCATCTGCAGCGGTCTGATAGTGCTTTTGCCTGCTTTCAGCTTGTTGAACTAATTCTAGCTGCTCTTGAAATTTTGCCATCTTGACGCGTTTGTCCCAAACCTCAACCTGCTCAAGATTTTTTTTGATTTGTTGCTCAAAATGCTTCTGGGTTGTTATTGCCTGAGCCACTGCCTGGCGTGTAGATATCAGTGCTGACTGCAAGTCTTGATATGCCTGTTCCAACAACATTTGAGGGTCGTCAGGAAATGTATTGAGTGGATCAGTTTCTTGATTCTCGTCAGGCTGTTTTTCAGCCTTTAGCTTTTTCAATTCGTCGTTTAATTCTTCGATTTTGAAAAGAAAATCTCTACAAGCCAAACCAACCTTTTGCATTACTAGTGGATCAAGTTCTTCCAGTTCGAGTTTTTCGATAAGTGCATTCCAGCGTCTGAGGATAGTTCCGGTGAAATCGACACTGGTTATTACCTCCAGACTGCGTTTCATAAACCATTGCTGAAGTTTTTCGGCAAGAATCAATTCTTGCTCAGGTTTGAGTTCTTCGATTTTCTCTAGAATCTCTTCAAGCAGCTCTTCTTGCTTCTTTTTGTTTCTCATATCGAGAGTTCTACTTAGCTTCCATCCAGTTTTTGCCTGAATGGATGTCTACTTTCAAAGGAACTTTCAATGGTTGATTCATTTGCATGCAATCGACCACCAGTTTTTTCACAGACTCAAGTTCTGAGTCGGGGACTTCAAGCACTAGTTCGTCGTGGACTTGCAATATAAGTTTTGCCTTAGACCCTGTTTCGCGCAATTTCTTATCAAGTTCAATCATGGCAAGTTTAATTAAGTCGGCAGCGCTGCCTTGAATGGGAGCGTTGCAGGCGGCGCGCTCGTCGGCACGGCGCAACATATTATTTGGATCATTCAATCGCTGGAAATAACGCTTGCGTCCCCATAAAGTGGTGACATATCCGTTGCGGCGGGCTTCTTCGATTGTTTGAGTGAGAAAGTTTTTGACCCGTGGATAACGACTGAAATATTTATCGATAAAAGCCTGGGCTTCTTTGTTTGAGATACCCAGATCTTGTGCGGTGGCAAAAGCGCCTTGTTGATAAACAAGAGCGAAATTCAATGTTTTGCCTGTGCCACGCATTTCAGATGTTACATCAGAATGTGCCACATCGAAAATTTCCATGGCGGTTCTTGAGTGAATGTCCTGGTCTTTTTCAAAGGCATCTATAAGAATTTCATCTGCGCTCATATGACCGAGCATGCGCAGCTCAATCTGTGAATAGTCGGCAGAAACTAAAGAAGAATTTTTGTCACCTGGGATAAATGAGCGTCTGATGCGTCTTCCCAGTTCGGTTCTTATGGGGATATTCTGTAAATTGGGGTTGGAACTTGAAAGGCGCCCGGTTGAAGCTACAGTTTGATTAAATTCGCCGTGCAGTCTGTGGTCGCGCTCGATTACTTGTTTTGGGAAAGAATCAACATAAGTAGATTTGAGTTTTGAAATATGGCGATATTCAAGTATTTTGGGAATGATGGCATGCTCGCTGGCTAGAGCTTCAAGCACTGAGGCGTCTGTCGAATAACCTGTTTTTGTTTTGGTGCTTGCTTTCAGTCCCAGTTTTTCGAACAAGATTTTTTGCAATTGCTGAGGGCTATTTATGTTGAAAGCACCATCGGCAAGGGCATAAATTTCGTTTTCCAGGCGAGTTAGTTCTGATGATAGCTCTTTTGAAAAGGCGCTCAGATATTCAAGATCCAGAGCCACGCCGTTTTGCTCCAGACGAGATAAAACGGCAGAAAGTGGAATCTCCATTTCATGCAATAAATAGTTCTGCTCTTCATCCATCATCTTGGAATAATAACGAGCCAGTTCAAGTGTAACCCTTGCGTCGTCGCAAGCGTAGCTTGCCATGCGCTCTATGGGTACTTGATCTACTGTGACTTGAGATTTGCCTTTGCCCAGTATGTCTACTTGTGGCACCATTTCATGATTGAATACACGATCTGCTTGTTCTTTCAGTCCATGCTTGTCATCAGGATTTATGATATAGCTTGCAAGCATAGGATCAAAGGAAACCGGATTTAACTCTATGCCATAAAGTGAAAGAACATTCTGCTCGAATTTGGCATTATAAGCAACTTTGCCTGTTTTGTCCGACTCAAGCACAGGTTTCAAAATTCTTACGGCATCGTCATGGTCCATTTGACCTATTGCTGAAATTGTCTGGTGACCAAGCGGAACATATGCAGTCTCGACTTTATTGTTTTCGAGCCAGGCAAGCGAGATTCCGACAATACTTGTGTTCAAACTTTCAGAACTTGTAGTTTCAAGATTGATACTAAATTCTCTGGATGCCACTCCAGATTGGAGTAGTGCGACCAGTTCTTCCAGTTCTAGCGGCTTTGAAATAATTCTTGGATTTGTAATAGGTTCAAGTTTTGGTGCTGGAGGAAGTTCTTTGATTACCATCACTTCAGTGACAACTTCCACCGCTTCAGCTACTGCCACTGCGCCTGCACCACCGGTTTTAGAAGAACTGGGACGTTCTTGCTTTTCTACTTTTGTAGTATGCGGAGGACCATCTCCCTCTTCTTCCAGCATGCCCACTTCTTCTTTTGTGATTGGTGGCACGTCTATTTTGTTCAATGCTTCGATATATTTTAATTCAAGCGCACCATGCTCTTCGATTGTTATGGGAGCAAGTTTTACCAGAGCGCGGGGAATGCGCTGGACCAGAGTCTTAAATGCCAGACTTTTGAAATAAGCACCGACTTTTTCAATATCAGGTTCGTGCAAGGTTAGCTCTCCGCCTTTTAAATCAAGCGGGACATTTATGTCTATGGTGGCAAGTCCTCGGCTCATATAAGCTGCGTCTTTTCCTGTGCGCAACTTTTCATTCATAGCTTTGGCTGTGACTTTATCTATGTTTTCATAAATACCGTCGATTGAACTAAACTCAGAAAGAAGCTTTTGAGCGGTTTTTGGACCAATTCCTCTTATGCCTGGAATGCAGTCTGAAGTGTCTCCGCAAAGACCTTTGTAGTCGATTATTTGCTCGGGCCAGACACCGAGCTTTTCATGCACTTCGGCTCTTCCATAAAGTTTGAGTCCGGTTTTGCCCGGCATCAAAACTTCGACAGAACCACAGGTGGTATCGATTAATTGGAAAATGTCCTGGTCGCCTGTGAGCACCACCACACGTTGTCCGGCGTCGCAATATTTTTTTGCCAGAGTGCCGATGATATCATCTGCTTCAAATCCGGGAAGCTCAAGCACCGGAACACCCAGTACTTCCACGCCTCTTTTAATCAAAGGCCACTGAATTGCAAGTTCAGCCGGCATTTCAAGCCTGTTTGCTTTATAGCCTTCAAACTGAGTGTGACGGAAAGTAGGCGTTGATGTGTCGAAGCATACTGCGATTTTGTCCGGGTGCTGGCGTTCAATGAGATCGAACAAAGAGTTGAAAAATCCCAGAATGGCCCAGGTGGGCACTCCGGTTTTTGTTCGAAGGCCGGTTGTGAACAAAGCGAAGAATGACCGGAATGCCAGCGAGCTTCCATCGACTAAAACCAGTGTTTCTTTTTCTGCCATGTTATTGACTCTGATTTGAGGTCATGCGTGGGCGGGCAGGACCGTAGACTTGATTTAAGGCACCGTCAAGCGGCACGCCTTCGCAAGAGCTTGGCATTTCGATTCCCAGCACTGCGCTTACTGTAGGGGCAATATCGCAAAGTGATGCAGCTTTTGAATATTTACCTGCCTGGATTCCCGGACCACAAATAAGAAGCGGTACTTGCGAGTCATAACTGTAAGGAGATCCATAACCGGTGCCGGTTGTGTCTTCGCAGAATACATGACCTGGTTTGGTTAGCACAAACAATTCGCCTGACCTGCCGAAATAATAGCTGCGGCGTATTTTGTCTGCAAAAGGTGTGCTTGGAAGCTGGTTTGAATAAAGCTGCCAGGCTGTGAATATCTCACCGACACCAGGGATGGAGCGGGCGGCGCGGGCGGCTATTTGCTCCACATCCGGCTGGCGCAACTTGGCTTTGTCTATGGCATCCAGATTCAGATACAAATTGGGAGGATCGAATGATTCCACCCAGTTGTCTTCTGCACCAAGTCGCTGGTCAAGTTTTAATTTCACTTGATTTGCCACCACTTTAGGATCC
>CAZEQP010000279.1:0-5264 GCA_964514345.1 uncultured Candidatus Obscuribacterales bacterium | reverse complement strand
TTGCGAAAACGACTGAACGCAGGCAAGAAGAATCGATCCAGAGCAGAATCGAGATTATTTTCTTTCTTTTTAAACCAGTCATATTCGATTTGTGATTCGGACAAATGAGCAAGCACTCTGGTGTTACGAGTTCTGGCAAAATCTTGAGCCATTTTCCAGAGCTTTGGCGATACTGTATATGGTGCATGAGGAGAAACGGCGGATTGAATCCCTTCTTTCGTTTGCAGCTTGCAAAATCTTTCCTGCCATGAGGCAAACTGGCTTTGTGCCTGACTTTCATCTATACCGAACAATTCCAGTCCCACCAGTCCTTTTAAGCCCACATCACTGAGAGCTTGCAGACTTGCGTGCGCAGAAAATGAGTTGTCCACTAAAAAAGATGTGCCGCAAATTGCCGCCATCTCAGCCCCCTGGCAAGCTGAAGCAAAATAATCTTTCTCGCTCCAGTGAGCTGTTGCCTCGATCATTACCGGAATCCATCTGAACAGATCCACTTTCTCACTTGTCTTTGCAAAAAGGTCCAGACAGGAAAGGCTGGAATAATCCAGGTGACAGTGCACATTTATGAGGCCGGGAAGAGCAATTGAAAAACCATAGTCGATTACTTTTGCCGCCCTGGGCACATCACTTGAAACGCCCTTTATTTGCCCGTCTTGAATCAGGATATACTGATTTTCCAGGGCGCAAAGCTCATTTTGCTCATCGCAAACAAGCGTCCAACGTGTTCTGATTGCCAGATCCATCTAGATTATGTGTGTTAAGATCTCTTCTGTTTTTTGCTGATTATATGAGTGAGTCATCACGGTGAAACTAAATATAGACGAGATTGCATCGCTCAGGCAAAAACGCCTGAATTTCGACTTCGACGAAACGCTGGAAATTCCTGAGCTGGCGGGTCCCAAGAAAAACGTGAGCGGTTCTATAACCGTCTCAATAAACGCCGGCGGCGTAAAAATGACCGGAGAGCTTGAAGCCCTGCTTGAACTGAGCTGTGACGTTTGTCTTGGTTCTTTCACTTTGCCTCTGGAAATCGATATCGACGAACAATTTGTTTATTCAAGATCCGGCGACACCCACGAAAGTGAAGAGACTCAAACTTATACAAAAGAAAAAGAACTTAATCCGGAAGATTTTTATGAAGTTTTGCCTGACGACAAAACTCTTGACGTGACAGACATTGTTTACCAGGCTGTAGTGCTCAGCCTGCCTGCTTTTGCTCACTGTGGCGAAGCTTGCCGCGGAATCCCCTTAAAAACCCGAAATCAGGACGAGCCCGAAAAGAGCGCAAAAATCGACCCTCGCTGGGAAAGTTTGAAGACTCTGTTTCAAAATAAAGAAAATTGATGCCTTATTTATGTACGAAAAGGCATATTTAGTAGATAATTACCAATCTGCATATATTTGCCCGAATTTTTTCGAGCCTTCACTCCCAAAAAGGAACCGTACACATGGCTTGCCCGAAGAAAAAGACTTCTCACCAGAAACAGGCTTCAAGAAGAGCCAACTGGAAAGCAATCAAAACTACAGTAGCTAAATGCTCCAACTGTGGCTCACCCGCCAAATCCCACCAGGTCTGCCCCGAATGCGATTACTATCGCGGCCGTCCTGCTTTCAAGAGCGATTCAGTATTTTAAGACTTAAGTCTTAACTCGTCGATTTCCATCTTGATAGCCAGGGGCAAGGGTCTGATCACACTATGATAAAAATTGCCATTGACGCCATGGGTGGCGACTACGCACCCAGAGAGGTAGTCCTTGGATCCGTAATAGCGGCAAAAGAATATGGAATTGCGGTGCAACTGGTTGGTTTGCCCGACGCCATACAAGCAGAGTTGAGGCGCAATTCGGTAAAAGAAGTTCTGGGCGGGCGCAGTCCCGAGTCGGCCAACGTTTCAATCGTGGCGGCATCCGAAGTGGTGGAAATGGGCGAAAAACCCAGTCGCGCAGTTTTAAAGAAAAAAGACAGTTCAATATTAGTAGCCACCAAACAAGTAGCAAAAGGTGAAGCAGACGGAGTGGTAGCCGCCGGATCGACCGGAGCGGCAGCCGTTGCAGCTCAAATCGGTCTGGGAAAACTGGAAGGAGCCGACAAAGCAGCTATTTGTGTCGGCATGCCTACTATTCACAACCAACCTTGTTTGTTGCTCGACGGCGGCGCCAGTGTCGAATATAACGCCGAAGAGCTATTCCAACTGGGAGTAATGGGCTCGGTCCTGTTCAAAGGACTTTACAACACACCACAACCGCGAGTAGGTCTGCTTAATATCGGAACAGAAGAAACAAAAGGCAACGACCTGGTTCGCGAAGCATACAAAATTTTTGTAGACAGCAAAAAACTCAATTTCATCGGTTTTGTCGAAGGTCGGGATTATCCCCTGGGCAAAGTGGACGTTGTTGTAACCGACGGTTTCACAGGCAATGTGTCTCTTAAAACAGCCGAAGGCATAGCCCGCATGATGAGCCAGATTTTGCGCCAGGAACTGATGAGCTCAATTCGCGGAAAAGTGGCCGGCATCATGGCTGAACCTTATTTGAAAGCTTTGAAAGCACGAGTCGATTACAACGAACTGGGCGGAGCTCTTTTGCTAGGGGTGAAAGGTGTTTATGTAATCGCTCACGGCGGCTCCAAACACACAGCCATCAAAAATGCCATTCGAGTAGCCAAAGATATGGTGATGGCAAATGTCATCAAAAAAATGGAACAAGCCCTCAAAGTCGAAAGCGGACACGGCAACGGAAACGGGCTTTCAGAAGCGGATCCTGACGGCAAAAAAAAAGTTAGTGTTGGGGAAAACAAATAAGTGTTGCACTATATTCAGTGCAAAATGAGGAAAAAGGCAAATGGCTAAATTGGCATGCTTGTTCCCGGGACAGGGCTCGCAGTCTGTCGGAATGGGGCGCGATCTTTTCGACAATTTTGATGCGGCTAAAAAATTACTTGAACAGTTTGACCAATTCGCTCAGGGCAGCCTGGGTGCTCCCATCACCAAACTTTGTTTTGAAGGTCCTGACACAGAGCTGAAAAGAACAATCAATACTCAGCCCACCATCATGGCTGTTTCTCTTGCCGCCTGGACTTGTTATGTGGAAAAGGGTGGACCCAAGCCTCATTTCATTGCCGGACACAGTCTTGGAGAAATCAGCGCTCTGGCTGCAGGCGGCACTCTGAGCCTGGAAGACGCATTTAAACTGGTACTGAAACGAGCAACCCTTATGGAAAATTGTCCTAAAGGCGCTATGGCTGCGGTTCTCAAATTGAGCGCCGATGCTTTGAAACCGGTGGTGGAAGAAATTTCCACAGCAGAAAAACAAGTAGTGATAGCCAATTTGAATACCCACGAACAACTGGTGATTTCAGGCAATCCGGACGCGGTGAGTCAAGCCTGCGCCAAAGTAAAAGAAAAAGGCGGCAAAGCCATTCCTCTTCCGGTGGGAGGAGCTTTCCATTCACCTTTGATGCATGAGGCATCGGTGAGCTTTTCACAATTATTGAATCAAACTGTTTTTGCCGACTCCAAATATGCAGTGGTGCAAAACTATGACGCCGCCTCGCACCAGAGAGGCGACGAACTGAAAGCCAATCTGGACAAACAAATGGAAAACGCCGTTCGCTGGTATGAATCAATAGAATATATGGTCAGTCAGGGAGCGGACACTTTTGTTGAAATCGGACCAGGTCAGGTACTTACCGGTCTGGTGAAAAAAATAAATGCCAATGTCAGAGTGTTTAACATTAATGACAGCACAAGTCTTGCCTCCACCCTGGAAAGCTTGAAACTCGAAGGTGTTTTGACCTAGTTTCCGTTGTTCTGATTTTGATTCTGGTTTTGGTTCTGATTCTGATTTTGTTTTTGATTTGAATTGGAATTAGAACTAGTGTCGGCATCACCATAAGTTATGGCGCCGCCTGAAGATGAATTATATTGCAAGGCACCACCTGCTCCATATTGCACAGCCGAGCCGTTGGCGTTTTGTCCCGGATAATAAACATTGGCTGGACGTTGCGGTCTTTGCTGTCCTTGCTGATTGCCTCTCACTACTTTGTAATATTGTTTGGTGGGATTGAGAGGCTTAATTTTTTCCGGAGCGTTTCCATAATAAAAATTGTCGCCTGCAGTTTTGACGTTGCGACCAAGAGAAACTGAGGGCAAATTGGGGTTCAAGTTGTATCCGTTGTTTATCCCTTGCGCCGACTGCGAAATGGTGCCGGGCGAAATGTATGAACTGTCATGATTGTTCAATCCGATGGAGCCCTGCCGGGTGACCCTGGATCCACCGTAATTGTATGAATAGCCTTGAGCCCATACTTCGCTTGAAGCTGTCGAAAAGCCAAAAGCAACCAAAAAGGAAAGTACTTTGAACTGTTTATAGATCTTCATGACTCAAGTCCCATAGTAAGCGGATTTAGTAACAATATGCCCGAAATTGCATTATCTAAGTAGATAACCAGGGCAGGACGGACGAAAATGCTCGAAAATAGCAAAAATAGTAAGTTACCTGATTGTTATTCAGGATACCACGTTGTCAAGATAATTCAAATAAAAAATCGATGTACATCATTAATTTGGTCTTGTTGCTTTTCCTTTTATTAGCCGGTGCAAACGAAGCTCAGGCAAAAGTTCGCCTGCCTTCAGTATTCGGTTCAAATTCAGTGTTGCAGCGCGGGCAACCACTGAAAGTATGGGGCTGGACCGAGCCCAATGTCACAGTGGAAGGAATCTTGCAAAGCTCAGACAGCCAGGAGCGCATTACAGCCAAGTCTGATGCGCTTGGCAAATTTATCCTTGTATTCAAACCAAAAGAAGCAGGCGGCCCCTATAAGTTGCAAGTGAAAGATGCAGAAAGCTCAGCCGAGTCGGACAATTTGCTTATGGGAGAAGTCTGGCTTTGTACCGGTCAGTCCAACTTTCTCACCTCACTCACAGAGGAGAAATTATTCAACGCCGCTAGAGTTGAAGGCTTTTCACCCACAATAAGATATTTCGCTCCCACTCCTCATCTCAATACGGCACCGGAGGAAGACACGCAGGCAAACTGGCAAATATTGAATGACGAATCGGCAAAAGACCTGTCAGCGCTTGCTTATTATTTTGCTTCAAACTTGCAAAAAAATCTGAAAGTACCGATTGGTCTTCTTATGTGTGCCGCTCCTGGAGCCAAAATTCAATCACTTTCACGCATGCAGGGTCTGCGCAATTTTAAAGAAGGGCGCGCAGCCGTTTCCGAATTTGCCACCAATTTTCCGGAAGCCGGTGCAAGTCCTGA
>CAZEQP010000278.1:0-5266 GCA_964514345.1 uncultured Candidatus Obscuribacterales bacterium | reverse complement strand
TGCAGAGCGAAATGGGCGCCGCCTCCTGGGGACGCCCGCCTGAAGACGGCACTTTCAACAGCACAGGCGGTTACGGCTTCATGGGCGGTTACGGTTATTCCGGTGGTTTTGGCCGACGTAATTTCTAATAGGGATGAAAATCCCAGATGAAATTTATTCCCTTCTCGATTGCATTAGCCATACTCTTACTTCTTTGTCCGCCATTGACACTTTCGTGTCTGGCGGACACTGAAAATGGAGATTTTGGTCCTTATGCCTTCCCTGAATCGGTTCCCCCCCTACCTGAGGAAATCCAGCCCGGAAGAGACTGGGAAGGCTTTCCTCAGTATCGCTTGCTTGTTGACTGGGCGCAGATTCCCAAATGGCTTTCTGGAAACTGGGCTTCCAACGAGTATAGAATCATCAAAACATACGATTATCGCGAAGACATGCTTTACACGCTGCCTATGAGCCGTGACACTTACGCCACTGACCATCTGGGCGATATTCAAGACAGAGAATCCAATATCTGGCATGCGCTCATTTCGCCTGAGCAGGTCAGTTATAAAAGAAACAACATGATCGAATATATCGATTTGATCAAAGTAAAAGTAGAACGTGTTTACGATCTGGGATTCGATATCAGACAGCGCTTTTTCCACGTGATGGTGGATCCAGGCGACCCTCAGCGTGCCGATCAGAGACCAAAAATTGTGGATGCCTGGACTGAAGAACGGGTAAATGAATACAAGCCTACAAGACCGGATATTTGCACTTCCACCATCTATAACAGATTATTTGACAATGACGGAGCGCCGACTCACAGCACTAACTCAGTGCGTGTATTGAGAAGACAAACCCCCTTCCAGCATACCGCCACCAGATGTGGTGTGGACCTGATGATGTCTTTTGTTGATCATATGCACGACATCGGACGCGACGACCTCATTCCATGACCTTTTTAAAAAAGTCTTTTTTGTTTTTGCTTGGTTTGAGTTTGATTTTTCCCGGACCGGTTTTCGCTGAAGAAAAAACGGATCCATATAAAGCATGTGATAGCTTTCTGGCAAAGCCTGAGCAGGAAAGAGTTGCTGATGCTTTGTTCGAGCTATGTTTGCTTGATCAATTGATGAACGACGGCAAATGGGATGAAGCAAAATCTTTTTCAAATAGACTGGCTAAAGACAAAAGATTTAAAGACTATTCCTATTTAAGAGGTCTGGATTACAGGCGAATTGCTATAAGCATGGCATTCGATAAAAATAGACCTGCTGTGTTGAAACTTTTGCGTCAAGCTTTGAAAACGGAGCTGAGCGCCGATATGCTCTATGAGCTTAAACAACGAAAAAAAATTCACCCGGACGAACTTAAATCAGGACAATTTGAAAGCGAATCAGATTTTAAAAAAAGATATCTTTTGTTGGAACAAGAGATTGAGCAGAATCCTCTAAAGTCCTCACTTTATCGAGCAAAACTGCTTCTTTTAAAGAAGCGATACACCAAATGTTTATGCTTGTGCGGCATAGCAATAGTTCTTTCGGACAATTCCCAAGACAGGCAGTTTTTGCAAGAGTTGAAAAATATAAGGATAATTGCTGCTTCGAAATTGAAAAAAGAAACTGCTGTTCCTGAGATGAATCCAGCCTTCAGCGACAAATCTCCGTATTGGCAAAATCTTTGTCGTCTGGCTCTTGCCGACTCTGATTTGAGCGAGCGTAAATTTGCTTCTGCATTTCAAAATTACAAATTAGTTTATGAGGACACACATACCAAAAATAAAGGCATGGCGGACAGTTTGATGTATGCGGCATTTGCCAAGCTTTCACTTGACGGGATGTGCTTGTCTCAGGCTGATTCTATCAATCTGGTTTTAAATCATGATACCGATTTTTCAAAGTTGAACGATGCAGAGAAACAGCAATTTATTTCTGAACTCTATGACGCCGGATACAAATTAAAAGCGGCAGGACATCAGGAGAATGCACAGCAGCTACTCTGGGGCGCAGTTTTGTTGTACGAAAAATATTTTCCTGAAAAAAAGAGCGAGCTGGCAGGAGTTCTTTATGATCTGGCAGAGTCTTATTACTGGGACGAAGGATTTGATCCTGCTATGAAATTAATGGAGCGTTGCGTGCAGCTGCGCACAGAAAAGGGTGAGAACCTTGACGCGCTTGATACTCTGGGGCGCATTTATATTGCCGGTGGAGAGAGCAAAAAGGGTCTGACTTCTTTTGCTCGACTTTTATTTCATACGTGCAAAGAAATAAAACCGGAAAGTCTAGATTCTAAAAAATTTGAATTGATACCATGGGCGGTGAAAGTGCGCAAGGAGGCGACGACAGAAAAACGATCCCTTATAGACAACCGATTACAAGGCATGGTGGATGGTTTCATTGCTGAAAAAGAGTTTGACGAGGCTTTGAATCTGGCTAAAACAATCAAAGATTGGAAAGAAGTCGAGCAAAAACCCAAATCAGATCCGATTCTGGACAGTTTGTGGCAAATCGGTTGGCTTTGTCGGATTTCTCAAAAACAGGCTGAAGCGCGTGAATGTTATAGCAAATTGATTGAATGGTATCCGGACAAAAATATTAAGTGGCTGGGAACCTGGCATTTTGAGCGGGCTCTGACGGCTGATTGTATGGGTGATTATAAAAGTGCTGTTGAAGATTTCAAAATAGCCTTAACCAAATTGCGGCAATATTACAAAGAAAATGAAGCCGACATGGACTTTGAAGAGAAAGAGTATCTTGCAAACATTATCTGGGACATCAATCTTGAATTGAAATACAAGAAAAAGGATCCGCCCACCAATAGTGATTATTTGCGCTCTTTTCCTATGTATATTTATCACTGGAATCTGGCACGAGCACCACTGCGAATTTATATAGACCCCAGTTCTAAATCAGGATTTGGTCCCAGGCTCAAGAATAAAATCGACCAGATTGTAAAAGACTGGATGAATACGCCCGGGCTTTCCCTCACCTGGCGTTACGCCGACAGCCCGGAAGACTGTGATATTCATATAAGACGTGTTTCCACTTACGAAGAAATTCCGGCGGGCTCAGGCGGCCGGGCTCTTTCTGAATTAGTGTTTAATGAAAAAGGTAAAAGCAAAGAATTAAATAAAAGCACATTGCTCATTTATTGCCCCAGTTATGACGGCAAAGAGCTTTCTTACTACGGTATGAAACAGCTGGAAAATTTAGTCATGCATGAATTCGGTCATGCTCTGGGGCTGGGACATTCCACCAGCGGACTCGACATTATGTACTGGAAAGCACCCGCTCTTGAGCTTTCTCAGCGAGATCGCAACAGTCTGGTCAGGCTTTACTCAAAATAAACTGAATTTCCTTTTAATAGGACTCAACCTCTTTAAAAGGTAAAATTTGACCTGTAACGAAACTTTCAACAGGACAAATTATTCCATGTCTAAAAGCCCACTCGACTTTAATCCTAATAGTGGTTCGCATCCTTTTCTGGATGACAGAAACAGGGCCATTCTGTGGGCACGTTACAAAATTGAAGACGTGGATTCTTCTCAGTGGTGCATTCTGGCTGTCAAATTCACTCTGGGCGACGATGCGCCCGGCGCGTCCACCTGTACTACCGAGGTCAACACCAGACCGATCTGCTCTTTTGCCGTTTTAGACGCAAAAGGCAAAATAGTGCTTGAGTCTATGGTCAAGCCTGAATGTGTTGTCTCAAATGAAGCAATAGCCAGACACGGACTGGAATACTCTGTTGTGTATAATGCCAAGCCCTATGAAGAGTGCCGTCAGGAACTGGTTCAATATCTTGCCGGAAAAGAAGTCATAGTCTGGGACTTGAAAGAGAAATGGAGTCTTTTGACTCAATTGGATTCGGTATATCAAAATAAATCGCAGGATCTGGCTACCGTAGCCCGATCCTGGACTTGGCATGATGTGGCTGAAGAGTATGCCCGATTTGTGGGTGAACTGGTTCCCGGTTGCGACATTGAAAAAGCACGTGCTTATTCACCTGAGCCTTATAAACCATTGCCCGGCCTGTCCGCTTCCCAGGAGTGCAAAGATATCAAAGACATTATTGTAAAAATGGCAGGCACCTCACTGGTTACAGATCCACTGGCGGCAGGTAAAAAAGGCTGGACTGCAGAATTTTACAGACCCTCAGCAGGACCGGCTGAACGTATCAAGAAATTCTTTGAGTTCTAGAGACCTGAGCGTTTAATAGCCTCAGCCTGCTCATAAACATCATGAGCTTCTAGCAGTTCAAGTGCTTCATTGATTGAATCTACGCCGGCTTCGTTCTCTTTGCTGTGTGTTGCATAAACCGGTTGCAGAGCCAGTTTTTGAAATGCCGAGCCTATTTCTTCCACTGTAGCATCGACGAACTTATCTACATTGCTGCGGGTTTCCTTAATGGTAAAGGCGATATCCACAGCAACAGGATTGTTGACGATTGCTTTTACCGAGTCTTTGAGTGAAATGCCCTGTGCCAGTTTACTTGTTAGTGTTTTCATGCGAGCTTCAAGTGCTTGCACCGACTTGAATTTGGTATTCAATTCAGCCTTGACCACATCGTCGATGAGGGCATACATATATTCCGGTGCTTCAGGCTGACCGCCGAAGCGTTCGCCCAGTGATTGCACTATTTTCTTGATTTCAGCCGGTTTTACATGCTTGAATCGAGCGGAAAGACCGGCGGTGACATTTTCGCACGTATGATTCCAGGCGGAGGCTTTTTGCAAAATGTCGACCACCGTATCCAGTGGCATGGTCACTGCGGTATCTTCGGCCAGCTCGATCA
This sequence comes from uncultured Candidatus Obscuribacterales bacterium, assembly GCA_964514345.1. Lineage (GTDB taxonomy): Bacteria > Cyanobacteriota > Vampirovibrionia > Obscuribacterales > Obscuribacteraceae > Aved-18. The sequence continues at coordinate 496 of CAZEQP010000278.1, read as the reverse complement.
TTTCGTCGCGGATTTCTTGATCAAAACAAAGAGCTGCAATGATTTGACGCAAGCTGGAAGAGGAAGCCGGATTCTGCAAAAATGTTTTCAGTTCTTCTTTGCTCGGCTTATTCTCCGGAGCTTGATCAGTTTGCACTCGTTTAAAAATCGATTTGAGAGTTGCCACCAGATCAAATTCAGGATCCATGTCCACTTTCAATGATACAGAGCCATCCTTTTCTTTTAATTGAGTCCAGGCGCTTGCAGGCAAATAAGCGACTATCGAAGCTTCTAGATTGTCCTTTTGATCAAATTTGACTACAAGGCTGCCTGAAGTTACTAATGAGCTTCCTACTATAGATTTGGAAATAGAAACAAAATTGTCTTGATCCGCAACCCGCACATCTATATGACGGCCGTTGATAACAAGGTCGTTGATGCCCAAAATGCTTGCCAATGGTTCGATTGCATTGAGTGATTCCCATTGTTCACATACAAAATTGAGTTTGGGGTCAAG
>CAZEQP010000277.1:0-5267 GCA_964514345.1 uncultured Candidatus Obscuribacterales bacterium | reverse complement strand
AACCTGTTTTTTTCCAGGTCAGAAATTTATTGTGGGGGTTTTGCTCCGCCCACAGTTCTGCGTTCAATGAAAGCGTCTAGGTCTGATTTTTTGTATCTGACCAGGCGCCCAATTTTTACCACCGGTAGATTGTACCGGCCGGTAGATTTCCAGATGGATAGGGTCATCTCAGCAATGCCAAGATAGACGGCGGCCTCTTTTCTGGTGAGAAGGCCTCCGCCTGGATGGTTCATTCTTGAACCACCGGACTGGATACTATTCATATAGTGTTCCTTGTGTTTAGCCTTTTGAAGGGCTTATTTGAGACGGCTGTTTAACAGCGGTATGGATAAAAAATAAAGGTAATTATTTAAACGACACAGGAATTACTCCCTGTAATTAGTATAACCAGAAAAAAGAAAAAATTAGGAGGGGAACAACTATTTTATTGACTTGGCTGGAATTTTCGCTTCGACGGTCGAAGCCTTTTCCCCGATTCTAAGGCTCCTTTTATTGCATCTTTGCATATGTAGGGTGTCTTGATGCGTAATCGCATGAATTTGGCCGGTGAATCGCATTTCAATTTGGCCGCTTAGTCGCATGTTTTTGGCCACCCTGTAGCATTTAATTTGGCCATTTGCCAAGAAGGTCTCCTGTTGTGGTCATTGTTTTTCTCCGTTTTTTGGATCTCGGCGAGTCGGACCACTCAAATCAATCCGATATGATCCATGTACCACGCGGTCAAGAATTGCATCGGCCAAAGTGGCGTTTGCAAATGTTTGATACCAGTCCTTAACTGGAAGCTGAGATGAAATGATGAATGAACTTGTGCCCGAGCGGTCATCAGCGACTTCTAACATATCCCGGCACTGTTCTTCAGTGATTGGCACGAGGGCAAAGTCATCCAGAATCAGGAGATTGTGTTTCTTAAGCCGGGTTAAAAATGATGGATATGTATTTTTGAGTCTGGCAACTGTCAATTCCTGAAAAAACCTTGGTGCGCGGAAATACACGACAGAGAAATTTAGCCGGCATGCTTTGTGACCAAGAGCACAGGCGATGTAAGTTTTACCGACTCCCGTTTTGCCGGTGATCAAAACATTTCGGTGATCCTTTAGCCACTGGCCATCTGCCAGTTGAGCAATTAGTCGTTTGTCTATTCCCCGGTTGGACTTAAAGTCGATATCCTCCACGCAAGCTTTGTCTCGCAATTTGGCAAATTTAAGTCGCTTGTTGTATTGAGTTGTTTCTCGCTCTGAGCATTCAGCATCAATTAGCAATGCAAGTCGGTCTTCAAAAGACAATGTTTCTGCATCCTGAAGCTGACTTTGTTGCTCCAGGGCGCGAAGCATGCCATTAAGACCCAGAATAGTCATTTTATCAATAGTTGGATTTTTAAGCATTCATTTTATTCCTCGCTAGTGGTAGTATTCCGAGCCTCGGATATTTTCGTGTTCGATATTTCCAAGGCGAAGGGTAAGTTGCTCAGGCAAGTTTTTGACGCCTGTCTTGAGAATATTTTTTATGACCCTGTATCCAATTACCTGAAGTCGAATAGCCTGCTGGCAGGCGAGTTCCAGATCATCGCTGCCAAATTGAGCCTTCAAAGTTTTTACTATTCCAAAACACTCTGAGAAGCTTAGCTGCGGGTATTGTTTGGCATTGAGAAGTGTTTGAACTACAAGCCTTGCATTGGGTCCTATTTTCTCCGCTTTCTCAAGAAAAAATTCTGGAGAAAGACCCCGGTACAACACATGCTCTGGGGTTAAGTGTTCGGGCGCCGTGGTTGTTTGTCCTTCAACAAAATTGCGGATGTGGCTGGCGACGCGAGTATTACCATGCAGGATTTCGACCAAATACTTGGTGAATCGAATATCGACAATTTGGTGTGCCAGTTTGAATGGAACAGAGTAGAAATGACCGTGCAAATTTACGTGATAATCCTTCGGTACACGGTATCCGAGAATCCATTCTTCAAATTCAAAATCCTCACTTGCAAGCGGGCGCAAAGCAGGTTTGTCGATTTGCTCAAACCAAGAGGCTCTCGAACCTGTAAGTTTTTGAAATGGTGCGTTATTGCATTCATCGCGAAGTTTCCTCAATTCTTCATTCAACTCATTAAGGCTAAAGAAAGTTCTATCTCTGATTTTAGCTAAGGCTCTATATTCAACAACTTGCACACCCTTTTCGACTTTCGCTTTATCCTTGGGTTTTCGTGGTCTGGCCGGTTTGACCCCGGTTTTGTAGTGAGCGGCGAAGCGCTGATATGTTCGATTTAAGATGGGATCAAACTGCTCCGCGTCTATGACCGCAGCTTTCAAATTATCTGGAACCAGGAATTTTGGTACGCCGCCGAAAAATTTGAAAGCTCGGATGTGCGCCCCGATCCAATCCTGTAATTTTTGAGAGGGCACAGCTTCAAAATACGTGTAATTGCTGGCTCCAAGCGTTGCCACGAAAATCTGCACGGGTGTGACTTCACCAGTTTCCGGATCGGTAACTGCTGCAGTCATACCACTGAAGTCGACGAATAAGTTTTCACCGGCTACATGAATTTGCTTCATTGAAATATCTTTTGTTTTAGCCCAACTCTTGAACTGCCGGCAAAACTGTGAATAGCTGAGATTCAATCCTTGGGATTCAACGCGTTCTTCGTACAAGAGTCGCAGTTTTACGCCGCGGCGTTTTAGTTCGGCAAAAACAGTTTCCCAATCCGGTTTGTATTGGCTGTGGCGAGCAAAGGATTTTTCAGGAAAAAGAAGCGCGAAGAGATCTTCGTCTGAAAGTGATTCTATCTGCGACCACTGAAGATCAATTGATCTTGCCCGTTTCATACAGTCTTGGACAGTGCCGCGTGAAACACCCAAAATCAAATATGCCGCGTTGCCGCTCAACTTCAAATCGAGCACATGACGCAAGATTTCTCTGTGTATTGTCATCGTCTTCCTCGGTCTAGCCATCGACGCTCCAACCTCCCACTAAGTGAGCATTTAGATTCGTCGATAGAAGGGCTGTACTCGTTCTTGAAGACCTGCTTGGTTAATGATTCGCAGTTAAGAAAGGGCTTATCAAGCGGCCAAAAACATGCGCTTTGCCGGCCAGATTAATGCGATTCACCGGCCAAATTAAATGCGATTCGGTGGCCAAAAACTATGCGACTACCCGGCCAAATTCATGCGATTTGCCGGCCAAAAACCATGCGAATATGCATCTTGAGGCCTATGTGAGCCCTTTGCTTTATTTTTGATATAACAAATGTCTGAAATGTGCTGCTATTGCTGAGTTTTAGCGGTTTTTGGTAGATGCTCCTATATGAGCCCTATATGAGCCCTTATGCTGATATCCGAACTCTCAGATTCAGCACATGTGCCAGACGCTCCATTTTATCGACCGACATTCCGTGATATTCATTTCTTTCATCACGAGATACGGCCGACTCTTTTACGCCTAACCTTTCAGCTAACTCGCGCTGAGTCATGCCTTTGGCTATTCTTGCCGCTACAAAATATTTTCCTTTGGTGGAAAAATGTTCCATGGAAGGAAGTTCTCCTTTCTTGAGCTTTTCGTACAGCTCTATTTCTTCCTTACATTGCATGGCATAAGTCCAGGAAGACGACAAAGATTCCTTTGCTTGTTCTTTTGTCAGCCCCTTGTCTGTTAACTCGCTCAATTGTGTGTCATATAGTTCGGTGAGTTTTGCGAGCTGTTTTTTTGCCATCTCAAACTCTTTTTCAGTCTTCATCATGATGCGCTGTCCTTTATAGCTACTTCTTCAATAGCTTGATTATTCCTTTGTCTTCGCCTTGTTTGGTTATTCGAAATAGCTCGGAGTGAGTCAATTTCTCATTTGTCAGCGGATGAATCTGACCGCTCCATTGCCCGTACTCTGGCCACATCTCAACCTGATATTGAAACCACATTGGAAGCTGTCCTTTTTCAGCTTCTGCTGGACGTTTGCGATCTTTATCCTTCCAGGTCCAAACATGGTGCTCGTCTTGCTTGTTTAATCGATCACAAAGGTGTTGCTCAAAATCAGAATCGAGCACTCCATTGGGTTTCTGGCAAACAAAATAACCGTCAATATCTCCAGGGTGCAGCTTGTCTGTGGCAAACGACCCATCGATGTAGATATCGGTGAAGCCCTCAACCCAAAGCTGGCTAACCATTATTCGGAGATTCTGTACGAGTTTGAGCCTCCATTTTGTGTCCCAAGCATCGTCTTTGTCTTCATCCCCGGTCACCAGAATCGACATCTCCAATTCGTCCAAGGTCATTGAATAATCGCCTGGAGGTAGACGACCGTTATCGTCAAATTGCAATTCGATTAGCGAAATCCTCCTCTTGTAAGCTTAACAACTATGTTAAGTATAACTTATAGCCCCTTGAACTGTCAAGGGCGTGCTGCGTTTTGTTGCGTCTCCAGCCCTATGTGAGCCGCAATGAGCCGATTGGATCAGATGAGTTTTAAAAATTGAAGTTCATTGATCCCTGAAATGGTAGATATATGGCAAAATGTGGTACAATAATGCATGAAATATCAATTAAAATGCATGCAATTGCCATTATGAAAACTAGAGCCGGAGCTAAATATTCTGCTGTCACTGCGTTGTCGCGGCGGCTCCGTGCCGGTTGCGTATACAGGAGGGAAGATCTGACTTTGTCCTCAAATGCTGTTGATCGCCATCTAAAAAAGCTACAAGACGATGGCCGTGTCAAGAAACTGTCTCAGGGTCTATATTATGTTCCGCGAAAATCGGTATACGGAGCGCTGCCACCAGATGATACTGAGCTCGTTGCCGCCTTTCTTCGAGATGATGATTTCTTGTTACTGTCACCGGCAAGTTACAACACGCTTGAGCTGGGCACTACCCAGCTATATAACCGAACGATTGTTTATAACCATAAAAGGCATGGACGATTCAAATTAGGAAATCGCACATTCGACTTTAGAGTGAAGCCGCGTTTTCCGAGCAAGTTGTCTAAAGAGTTTCTGTTTGTCGATTTACTGAATAATCTCAAAGATATGACTGAAGAGCGTGATGTGATTCTAGAGAAGGCTGCATGCAGATCTCGTATGTTCGACCGACGAAAATTGTCTTTTGCGGCCACTAAATTTGGAAATGTCGCAACAAAGAAATTGCTCAAGGAGTGGCTTGATGGCTGATTTCTTGCATCGACGTGCAGATTTCTCAGATTTGATAAATCTTGTTGGTGATGAAAACGAAATCACTCCGACTCTTGTAGAAAAAGATTACTGGATAATGCATTGCCTCTGGGGATTGAGTGCG
>CAZEQP010000276.1:0-5269 GCA_964514345.1 uncultured Candidatus Obscuribacterales bacterium | reverse complement strand
GATATGACAGTGGTTTCGCCTGAGCCTGCCTTTTCTTTTAAGGCTATGGCTTCTTCTATGGCGAATTCGTCATAGGGGCTTGTGATGAATTTGATTCCGGCAAAATCAATATTGGAAGCGTCGCCTGCCACCTTAATCTGGGCTTCGGTGTCGGGAACAGCTTTTACGCAAACTGCAATCTTCATGTGGACTAAAACTCCCGGGTATCTGGATAGATTCACTTGCTTATTTTAGAAAGCAAGTGCGCGAAAACCGGATTTTTTACCACATTCCTTAATTTATGACGCAAAAAACAGCACAAGAGCGTCGCGATCTTGCAACTCGCCGATTTTTACTTTCTCTTCAAGCTCAAGCAGCTTCTTTTGTTTCAGCTGGAGCGCGCTTGAATTTTGCTTCCTTAAACGATTCAAGTCTTTTTCAATCATGAAAGCGTTCCCATGAGTGAGATATGAAACACGCTTCACAATTTCAGACATGGGCATTTCTCTTTTGACGCTGCCTGAGTTGGGTCCGTAACTCGGCACTTTGGAATTCATGTCTTCTTTGATCATCAGCATTTCGATCCAGCGCCCGATGAATGTATGCAAAGCAGCAATGATGGCGATGCCCGGTTGTCTAGAAAGAAGTTCATCAATACAGGCCAGCACTTTTTCTTTTTTGCCTTCAAGCCAGTATTCGAGCAGTGAAAATATATGAAACTGAAAAGGGCTTAAAAGTGTGACCACATCAAGTGTGATGTGAGTTTTGGGATGGATATAGACTGCCGCTTTTTGAATTTCTTGATAAATCTGGCGCAAATTGGCTTCTGTTCCGTCCAGCAAATAAGCGATAGCGTCATCATCTATGGTGGCGTTGAATGATTTGGCTTCTTTACGGCACCATGTTTCAAGTTTGGGATTTTTTGAATTGACATAATATTTTGTCTTAGGGAAAAGCTCCAGTTCAGCGTGTTTTTTCACTATTTTGGAAAGTTTCAAATTCTCGTCAAAATTGGAAGTGGAAACAAAAATCAAATAAGTGTTGGGTAAAACAGAGCCAAGATAGTCGTCCAATTTTTCTATATGTTTTGCGCCGATCTCTTCTTTTTCTGATTTTTCATTGCGTTTTTTGCGGGCAAAAAAATCACAATCATCAAACACGATTACTTTGTTGCCGAAGCCCATGGGTTGGCTCAAAGCGTGATCGAAAACATCAGAGACCTGCGGTTTTAAAATAGTCAAAGAGTTTATCGAAGCAAAAGCGCCAGCTTCCTTCAAAAGATTTTCTTTCAGTTTTTTTAGTCTGCGATAAAGTTCAAAATCTTCATCACCGGCCAGGACAATTACAGGCATTACTGAATTCCTTTATGACTCATTGCACTCGATCGCCTGTGGCGATGAAATAAACCCGCTTGGCGATTGAAGTGCACGCATCACCCATACGCTCAAGAAATCTGGTGCAAAATAAAAATTGTGCTTCAATCTGTGCTTTTGCTTTGTCTTGATCACCCAGATCGGCAAGCAAGCGTTGCGACAAAACATCGTGCAATAAGTCGACAGCAGTGTCGCGCTTCAATACTTCAAGCGCTTTGTCCGGCGCGTCTTCCAGAAATCCTATCAAAATATCGTCTGCCATCTGATGAATGACTTGCGCCATTTCCACCATTTCGGCAGGCACTTCAATTTTTTCTTCACGCGCCCAGTTGCCCACTTTTGCAATACGATTAGCGTGATCGGCCATGCGTTCAAGTTTGGCTGCAATCATAATAGTTGAAACCAGAAATCGAATATCTTTCTGTGTGACTGTTTCTTTTTCAAGCAAAAGTTCCATACAAGTCTCTTCAATTTTTTTGCACGAGTCGTTGATTTTGTTTTCGCGCTCTTCTATCAAAGACATTTGAGTGTCCGGATTGCCTTTCAATATCGAAGCCATTTCTTCGACTGAGCTTCCCACCATGCGTCCCATCGAAACAACGTCATCTTTTAAGAAATAGAGAGCCTTGGCTTTCAATGCGTTTGCACCTCTTTTGTGTCGATTTTATTCAACCTGTAACCTGATCTTTGCACTGTTTCCAAAAGGGTGGGATTTTTCGGATCCTCTTCCAGTTTTTGTCTGAGCCAGCGGATATGCACTGCCACAGTTTTAGTGTCACCGGCAAAATCCGTTCCCCAGACTTTATTCAAAAGGACTTCGGTGCTCAATGTTTTATCCACATTTTCCATGAAATATTTGAGCAGCATAAATTCTTTGGGCGAAACATCAACCGCGACTCCATTCATGCTCACGCGCTTAGCCACCGGATCCAGTACCAGATTTCCGTGCTGCATTACTTTGTCTCTGGGCGCATCAGCTTTTTGAACATTGCCGCTACGACGCAACAAAGCCTGCACGCGCGCCATAAGCTCAACTATCGAAAACGGCTTGGCCAGATAGTCGTCGGCTCCAGCCGCCAGTCCTTGAGCCACACGCGAAGGTCCTGTTTGACCGGTCAGCATCAAGATTGGGAACTGACAATCTTTTTCTCTGAGCAGTTTGACTATTTCCGGACCATGCAAATCAGGAAGCACCCAGTCGCAAATCATGAGATTGGGAGAAATACTTTCCAGGTTGGAAAAAAGATCCATTGCATTGTTAAAAACGACCAGATCGTACCCGTGTCTTTTCAGGTTGTACGAAAGTGTTTCAACGATCGTTTCGTCGTCGTCGACTATCAATATTTGCAATTTAGTCTGAATTTGACTCATGCGGGAAACTCGACCGTGAATGTTGAACCTACAGATTCTTTGGATTTTACCGTGATTTTAGCCCCATGCAGGTCTAATATATGTTTTACAATTGACAAGCCCAGACCGGTTGAGCCTTTGGCTGAATTGCGGTCGACCCGGTAAAAACGTTTGAATATTCTGGAATATTCAGACTCGGGAATGCCAATTCCGTTGTCTTCCACATAAAATGAACCATCGGTGGTACCAGAGACCACACGTACTTTGCCCGTCGGCATCGTATATTTTATGGCGTTTTCCACCAGATTGAGCAAAACCTGATTCAATTTATCCGGGTTGGCGTTGATGACAAAACCTTCTTTGATGTCCACTTCTACGCTGATTTTCTTTTGCACGGCCAGATCACGTGTGGATGAAACAGCGTATTCACAAGCATCCGACAACAAAACTGCTTGTTTGTCTATTTCTTCAAACTGTCTTCCCGGAGTTGCAGACAAAAGACTTCCGACCAGATCTTCAAGACGAGAAACTTCCTTTTTTGCGCGCAAAAGCATTCTTTCAGCGGCTTCCTGGTCTTCAATGGCACCATCAAGCAGGGTATCTACAAGCAGTTTGATATTGGCCAGAGGCAAGCGCAGCTCATGACTGACTTCTGCCACGCTTACTTCGCTTGCTGGATGTTGCTCTTCTTCCATGTCTTACAAATATTATTATGATGGCGTGGTTATTTTGTGTTTAAGACGGGTCAAATCTTCTAAAATCTTGTCAAAGTTTATACATATGGAGTGAGAATGGGACCGGTAACTCTCTTAATTTTGGACGGGTGGGGAGTTTCCACCGAAAAGAAGGGCAATTCAATTCTGGCTGCCAAAACGCCGAATTACGCCCATCTTTTAAAAGATTTTCCCAACACCACGCTCCTGGCTTCAGGTGAGGCTGTAGGACTGCCTCCCGGACTGATGGGAAATTCGGAAGTCGGGCATTTGACAATCGGTACAGGAAGAGTCATCACCCAGAAACTCACCTTGATTTCAAATGCTATTGCCGACGGCAGTTTTTTTGCCAATCCTTCTTTGTTGTCGGCAGTGGAATATGTAAAAAAAACCGGCGGTAAATTGCACATACTGGGACTATTAAGCGACGGCTGTGTGCATTCAAGCCTTGATCATTTAGCCGGTCTTATCAAACTGGCGCAGGAACACAAAATTTCCAATCTTATTATTCATCCCATCCTTGACGGACGCGACACCCCGCCTCGATCTGCACGTAAGTTCTTGTCTGAACTGCAAAAGGTACTTTCCGGTGGAGCCGGCAAAATAGGTGTTATTTGCGGGCGCTATTACGCTATGGACCGCGATAAACGCTGGGACAGAGTAAAGATTTACTGGGACGCCCTTGTTCTTGGCAAAGGTCGTCCAGCTCAAAACGCTGTTTGGGCCATTGATGACGCATATACCGTGCACAATGAAAATGACGAATTTGTGAATCCTTATATAGTGACTGCGGCCCCTATAGAGTCCGGCGATTCTGTGATTTGTTTCAATTTCAGACCGGACAGAGTCAGACAAATAAGCCGTGTGCTTACCCAGAGCGATTTCAATGAATTTGAGCGTCCTGTTTTTCCCGAGATCAAATATGTTTGCATGACCGAGTATGACGCCTCGCTAAAGCTGCCAATTGCTTTTGATCTGGATTCACTTCCGCCGCAAGACATCACTATGACTTTGCCAGAAATTATTTCTTGCCAGCACTTAAAACAACTGCACACAGCCGAAACTGAAAAATACGCTCATGTCACTTATTTCTTGAACGGCGGAAGAGAAGAGGAGCTTTCAGGCGAGGAAAGAATTCTTGTGCCATCACTTAAAGTGGCAACCTACGATCAAGCACCGCAGATGCAAACAAGTGAAGTGACAAATGTCACTTGCAAAGCAATAGAGTCGGGGCAATATCCTTTTATTGTGCTCAATCTGGCCAACCCCGACATGGTCGGTCACACTGGATACATGGAAGCGGCAGTGCATGCTGTCGAGTCAATCGATGATGCTTTCGGCAGGCTGCTTGCCGCAACTCAAAAAGCGCACGGCACACTTCTCATCACTGCAGATCACGGCAATGTTGAGCAAATGATTGATTTGAACACAGGAGAGCCGCACACCGCCCATACGACAAGTCCGGTGCCCTTTATTATCGCCAGTTTTCAGGAGGGTGATTCACGCTTGAAGAATGGTTTTGTTTTGAAGCCCTCCGGAGGACTGGCTGATGTTGCACCCACTATTCTTGATTTGATGAAAATTGCAAAACCACAACAGATGAGTGGAAAATCACTTTTGTCTTAATTTCAATAACGTCCTTATCCTTTTCATTTGCGATAAACATGTAGAAGTACTAAGGGTTATTGCGACCGAATATACTTCGCCTGCCTTTCTTGCGCCGATCTAGGTTGTAATGCCGTTTCCATCAAGCCAAATCTCATGCCAAGAGGTTTGCTCGCGTTGAAATTGTTTGTATAATTGCGGCCGTTTCATGTGGGTGGGACTTATTGCAAGTTGCATCCTGACAAATGG
>CAZEQP010000275.1:0-5284 GCA_964514345.1 uncultured Candidatus Obscuribacterales bacterium | reverse complement strand
GCTGCTCGCCGGCGTGACCTACCAGTTCGATATCAAGGGCGCCGGCAGCAACAGGTCCTGTAGCAAGAGCTATATCCAGATATAAAGGATGATCCTGGAATGGCCAGTACTGATCATTGGCACCAATTGCAGTGACATGTTCTTTCAATTTGAGCGCGGTCAAACATGCTTGAAAAGCCGGAATTTTTGATCCACCGGCTGTGCTGTCCGCCGCCCAGTATGCCATAATGGCGTCACCGGCAATTTTTTCCAGTTGACCGTAATTCTTGTTGATTTCTTTATTGAGCGACTCAAAAACGTTCTGAGCCACTTTCATAACCAGCTCAGGCTCAGAGCGATATTTTTCCATCAAAGTGGTGAATCCTTTGATGTCGCCCACCAGAATGGTGGCATTCATAAATTTGATGCTCAACTGTGTGCGATCTTGAGTTTCTTCTTCCTCATCACCGTTGGACAGATCTATTTCGGTACAGGGCGGAAAAACTTTCAAAGCGTACTGGGCAATCTTGATTTCGTCGCCGTTGCGCAAGGGATATTCTTTGCCCGGGGTTAAACGGGTGCCGTTTATACTTGTGCCGTTTGTTGAGCCGGAATCCACCACAGTCCAGCCGTCCGCTTTGCAGCGTATCTCAGCGTGCTGTCCGGAAACTTCCGGATAGGGCAGAATAAGCTTTTTGATATTTCCGGGCGAAGGCTTGCGTCCTATTTGCAGAGTTTCGCCGCTTGAAAGTTCCACCGAATATGCTTCCGGTGAGTCTGGATTGACCTTGAGCGAACCTATCATTTATAGAAACCGGCGGCAAAAAGCAGGCGAAACACAGGTATTATATCGCCAGAAATAGAGGCCTTTAAACCTATAAAGATCCTTTCTTTAAGATTAGGCACTAGTGGCTTTTGCCAGGGACTTTTTTAGTTCTTCGACCTTATCGAGCTTTTCCCACGGTAGCTCCAGATCCACCCGGCCGAAATGTCCGTAGGCGGCAACATTCTGGTAGAACTTGCCTTTATTCTTAGCCGGCATATTTCTCAAATCAAATGTTTCAAGAATGGCTGCCGGGCGAAGATCAAACTTTTCATTGACCAGGTTGGTGATTTCAGAATCAGCCATTTTTCCTGTGCCGAAAGTTGTCACTAGAACCGAAACAGGTTTGGCAACTCCAATGGCATAGGCTATCTGCACCTCGCAGCGCTCAGCCAGTTTGGCTCCCACTATGTTTTTGGCTACATAACGGGCGGCATAAGCAGCCGAGCGGTCGACTTTAGTCGGGTCTTTGCCTGAGAAGGCTCCGCCGCCGTGACGAGCATAACCGCCGTATGTATCTACAATGATTTTACGTCCGGTTAGACCGGCATCCGCCTGAGGTCCGCCATATACAAAGCGTCCGGAGGGGTTGAAATAATATTTGGTTTTGTCGTCAGGCTTGACGTCAAGATCCTGGAAAACAGGCATGACTACATAAGCCTTAAGATCATGGGCGATTTTTTCTTGAACTTGTTCGTTATCTTTCAATCCGTCAATTTCAGGGTCGTGCTGGGTTGAAATCAATATTGAATCAATACGGACCGGCTTGCCTTTTTCGTCATATTCGACTGAAACCTGGGTTTTGCCATCCGGACGCAAATATTTGAGAGTGCCGTTTTTACGCACTTCTGAAAGCCTTCTTGCCAGTCGGTGAGCCACCGAGATAGGCATTGGCATTAGTTCGGGAGTTTCGTTGCAGGCATATCCGAACATCATGCCCTGGTCTCCGGCGCCTATTGCATCGTGATCCTGAACTTTCTTTTTGAATACGCCGCCTGCGATATCGGGGGATTGCTGGTTGATGGCAGTAATAACGGCGCAAGATTTGGAATCAAACCCGCCTGAGGTCTCACCTATATAACCAATTTCTTCCACTACTTTGCGGGCGATTTGTTGATAATCGACTTGAGCCTTGGCTGTTATTTCACCGATCATCACCACCAGTCCGGTGGATACTGCGCATTCGCAAGCCACACGTGCGGCTGGGTCTTGGGTAAGAATATGATCCAGGACTGCGTCTGAAATTTGATCGCAAACCTTGTCTGGATGCCCTTCTGTAACTGACTCGGATGTAAATAAATATCGGCTCGACACGATAGAATCCTCTTATAAACTCGCCTTATGCTAGCATTTTTTATAGCACCCACTTATCTCCTGGAAAGCAGATTCCATGAGAGATTAATTAACTGTCCAGAAAATAAACTCTTCAAGACCAGAGTTCATTATCTTTAAGTTGAACGGTGATAACATAACTTAAGGACTGAAGGGCTCAAGATTGATGGCGACAATTTATTCTCAAAAGAGTGACAGGGACCTGGTTATTGCCTGTCAACGTCGTGAACAAGCAGCCTTTGAAGAATTAGTAAAACGCCACCAGAAAACAGTTTTCGCCCTGCTCTATCAGTTGGCTCCCGACTGGCAGGATACCTCAGACCTGGCTCAGGAAGTCTTTATCCGGGTATGGCGTTCAATAAATAATCTGCGCAACCCCTCATCTTTTCGCTCCTGGCTGACTCAAATAGTCACTAACCTTTTTTATGATGAATTGCGCAAGCGACCGCGCAAGCTGCCCACTGTCTCAATGGACGACAATATGGGCGATGAAGACGGCGACGGCAGCACTAAAGATGTGCCTGATGAAAGCACTTTGCCGGATGAAAAGGTGTTAAACGCCGAACTTTCTGACGTAATTCGTCAAGCAATGTTGAGATTGCCGGAACAGTTTCGAACCTCCATCGTCTTGAGAGAAGTGGAGGGTTTAAGCTACGAAGAAATTGCAGTAATAACAAAAACCGAAATGGGCACTGTCAAATCGAGAATTGCCAGAGCCCGTCTGAAATTGCAAGAAATGCTTAAGCCCTATCTCGACCGCGAAATGAAAGACATGCCTTCATCTAGTGAGGTTCCGGATAATGGCTGAAGTTTGCATCAAATATCAAGAAGATCTCTCCGCCCTTTTGGACCACGAATTAAAGGGCATAGAAAAAACTAGCCTGGAAGAACATCTAATAGATTGCAAAGAGTGCTTGTCAAGATTTGAGTCACTCAAGTCTTTAAGTCAATTTTTGGAAGATGAGTCTTCACAGCCCGAGATCCCCGACTCATTTTTTGCCCAGTTGTCCGACAAACTGCCTTCTGTTTGTCAGGTCATAGATGAAGACCTGTCCGCTTATCTGGATGGCGAACTTCCCGCTCACGCACAAGACGGCGTAAAAAGTCATTTAAATGAATGCAGCGATTGCCTGTCCAAATTCAAACTTTTGAATTCGACCAATCAGTTATTGTCCAAAGGTCTTGAGCTGCCTTCCGACATAGAAATAAACATCTGGGACTCAGTCAAATCGAGGCTGTCTGAAGATTGCGGACTTATTATGGCTGAAATTTCGGCTTATGTGGATCAAGAAGTTGATTCTTCAAGACATCTTTCTATCACCAACCATTTAATGGAATGCCGTCCCTGTCAGTCCAGATTTGAAGAAACCACTTCAGTGGGCAATCTTTTGCGCGAGCATTATCAGCCCAAATACGAAGACAACTTCGATCTATGGCCTGCCATCAAAAGCAAAATGCAAGTGGTGCCTTTCACACCTAAAACCCAGTCGGCGCAGGCATCGACTACAAACAAATTTGCTTTATCCAACCGCTCAAAAGTAATCGCTACAGCAGCCGCTGCCTTCATCGCCCTTTTTGGAACCAGCGCATACTGGCTCTCCATGCCGGATGACGACTCCAACTCTCCATTGACGGCGGAAGCTTATTTGATTGAATCATCTTTTGATGAACCGGGAAATGAAGCGGAAGAGGTAATCTATGAGCAGTAGAACAACAAAAATATTGTTGTTAACTTCCTCGATTGCCCTCCTAACTTCAATGACGGCTCAAATCCCCGCATATGCCGGGGATGGGCAGGGTGCCTGCAATCATTGCAAAATTGATTACACTCGACTTGAATTAACTCCGGACCAGAGCAACAAAATTCAAACTCTGGACCGAGAATGGCATGACAAACTGGCTCAAATAAAACCCAGTATTGTGGAAAATCAGCAGAAAGTGAAAAAGCTGATGGCCTCTCCTCAATCTGAAGCAACCGAAATAATGATGGTGCAACAGAAAATAGACGATCTTCAAGGCGAGCTGAAACGATTTGCCGCCCAGATTTTGATCAAGAAAAAAGAATGTCTGAACACCAGTCAGAAAGAACGTCTTGAACAAATGATCAAAGAAGAGATTCAGCGCCGCCAGCAAGAAAAAGGCGGGGTTCAGTCTTCCGCTGCTCCACAAAGATGGCAGAAACTTATCCGCGGCGTCGAAGGTATATTCAATCCAGACAGCAAATGAGGCGTTTTAGAGGAAATAAAAAGCGTGTCCTTGCCTATATAGGTCTCAAGTCGGACGCGCCTGATAAAGTGGCATACTTGCAACAAGCGGTGCAAATGCTCAAATTCATCAACTTGATTGAATTGCTCGACTGTTCCAGTTTTTATGAAACCGAGCCTGAGTCCCCATCCGACGCGATTGAAAACGCCTGGACTCTCACTGCCGTATGCGCGGTTGAAACCGCTCTTTCAGGCGATGAGTTGCTTGAAGTTTTGAATGATATCGAAGCACGTTTGAACAATGTGGATAATGATGCCAAGAAAAAAAGACACAATATTTCATTGAGTCTGCTTCTGTTCGGAAACGAGACTCTGAGCACTTCTTATCTCACCATCCCCCATCCGTCTCTGGCTCAAAGCGCCTCCTTAATAGTGCCGATGCTTGAACTGGCACCAGAAACAGTGCACCCGCAAATGAACAAATCACTTGCCCAGATTCATTCTGATATGCCGTCGCCTGAACAAGTTTATTTGTACGGCACACGAAAAATGGAAGCAGCTGATGACTGACACGGTCGGATCCGATATGCTTTTAAAAGCCGGAGTTGATATTTGTTCTATTGCTCGAATCAGAAATGTTTATCAGAAGTACGGAGAAAAATTTTTACACCGTATTTTGACCGAACGTGAAGCTCACTATGTGCGCAGTTCACAGCCCCATCTGATAACCAGGCTGGCTGCCCGTTTTGCTGCGAAAGAAGCCATGGCTAAAGTGCTCGGCACAGGCATGATTTCTGTTAGCTGGAAAGAAATCGAAGTGGGCGTCGGCAAGAGTGCGATCCTCAAGGTCGGCGACCGACTCTATTGTTTTGACGATGCCGGCAAGGGCCGCGTGCTGGATGCCGCGACCGGCGCGCCGATCAATCAGCGGCCGGTCGGCTTTGGC
>CAZEQP010000274.1:0-5285 GCA_964514345.1 uncultured Candidatus Obscuribacterales bacterium | reverse complement strand
GAAAGTTTGTCTGTGTCTATGTTGCGATAGCGCGACTTGTATTCTTTCACTGACAGATCCCAGAGGAATTTGGGATCTGGAAGAGCTCCCTGATGATTTACGTTGAAACCTGTCTGCGGTTTGTATTCGGTTTCAGTGACACCAAATATGGTGTTATAGACTTTGTTGAATCCTTTGCGGATTTCTTTCTGGGCATACCAGCGCTGACCGTAGAGATAAACTCCTTTGGAAAGAACGAAATCCAGTTTTTGCTGATATGAGGGCAGATACTGCTCTGCATATTGTCCCAGATTGCCCAGTCCCACCATTCTCTGAAAAGTGATTGTGTTCATGGGACCGGCTAATTCAGCGTCATAAAAATCGCGCGGAGCAATACCCCAGACTGCAACTTTAGGTGATTCGCCCGGCTTAAACAGCTCGTTGGCGAAAATATAAACGTCTGATGCCATTTGACCAAAAATGGCAAGACTGAAAACTTCCGGCTTTTTATCACCTGATGAAAGAGCCTTTTCCATAGAGTAAGAACGGTGATGGTGAAAAATATCGCCTGTGTTTTTCTTGTCGTTATTGAAGTCCATCGCCCAGAATGGATACATGACGATGGACGAGCCAAGCAAAACCACATCAGGCTTTTTAGCCAGAGCGTTATAGTCTTTGAGAGTAATGTCAATCGAGCCTGTGCCGTTCCAGACATTGTTGGAATAAGCTCGGGGCGGACCCAGAAAAGCGAGCATCGCTGCATTTACGAGCAAAAACAAGCCGATGGCAAATAAAGCGCTGTGCAAGACCAGTCTGGAACCGGATTTGTTTTTTTTGCTTTCCGGTTTCAGTTCAGGCGATTGCTTTGGTTTGCTTAATGTCTGCACTTGTTTCCCTTTTAATGGTCTTGACTATTCTAATGCTTCTACACGAGCAGAGCCAGAGGTCTTGGATGAGTAAGCTTTAACCAAACTCTTTTCTTTCTTATTTTCCAGGTGCCAGGCTACCAGAGCTTCGATGCCTTTTTCGATACTGGTCTGGGGTTTATAACCGATAAGTGAGGCTGCTTTGTCGATATTGGCGAATGTATTGCTCACATCTCCTGTCTGGCGCGGTTTATGAATTATTTTTGCCTTCTTGCCCAGTGATTTTTCTATGCATTCAATCATGGTGGAAAGTTTCACCGGCTGGCTGCGACCCAGATTGAGTATTTCAAACAGGGGTCCTTTGTCTTTCAGGCGCATTACCCCTTCGATACCGCTCACGATATCATCGATAAAAGTGTAGTCGCGCTGGGTGCTGCCGTCGCCATAGACTTCAATCGGCTGGTCTGAATCGATTAATTTGCAGAACTTGTGAATGGCAAGATCGGGTCTTTGCCGGGGACCGTAGACAGTGAAGAAGCGCAGACAGACACTTGATAGTTTGTGAGCAAAAAAGGCTGAGTGGGCAATCATCTCACAAGAGACTTTAGACGCCGCATATGGTGATATGGGTCTGTCGGTCAAATCTGATTCTTTGAAGGGCTCGTGCTCCCTCTCCCCATACACAGAACTGGAAGAGGCCATAATGAAAAAGGGCGGTTTTTCCTGAGTGAGCATGAAGTCTATAAGTCTTTGAGTACCCAGAACATTTACATCCATATATAGTGCCGGCTGCTCAAGCGACGGTCTGACACCGGCCATGGCGGCAAGATGGACCACAATATCAAAAGGTCCTTTTGAGAACGCTTTTTCCAGATCCTGTATGTTTCTTATGTCGCCTTCAATCAAGTTGTATCTGTCCGACTGTAATGCAGGCTGGACATTTTTTCTTTTGACCGCAGGATCGTAAAAGGTGTTGAAATTGTCAATCACCACCACTTCATGGCTCTGGGCAAGACAGCGTTCTGCCAGATGGCTGCCGATGAATCCGGCACCGCCTGTAATCAGTATTTTCATTTTGCGCCTCGCTCGAGTCGGGCCAGAATGAACTTGCCTTTTTT
The DNA here is from genome assembly GCA_964514345.1 of uncultured Candidatus Obscuribacterales bacterium. Lineage (GTDB taxonomy): Bacteria > Cyanobacteriota > Vampirovibrionia > Obscuribacterales > Obscuribacteraceae > Aved-18. The sequence goes on along the minus strand of CAZEQP010000274.1, from coordinate 3,322 downwards.
GACTCTTACTTTGATGGTGGCACCGGATAGTTTGTTCAACTCTGCCACCTTGTCTTTGCGGGCAATGACATATGCCGACTGCAATTTTAATGCAGTTTTTTGCATGGCTGGAAAATCAGGGCAAACTTCCACTGCGCGTCCGGCATAAAAAGGTGCCGACGGTTTTCGCACTTGATACACCACTATAGGCTCGTTTGATTTGGCGGCGTATTGCACAAAGGCAAGCGGTGCTTCTTCCCAGTCTTTGATAAAGATATCCATGACATTTGCGCCGGCAAAAACGACACATCCAATCATGAGACCGCCGATGGCAAGAATGGAAGGCGTAATCGTGGCGGTGACTCGCGAAATAACAAGACAAAAGAAGGATACTGTGCCAATCAAGAAGGATGCACCGGCAATTTCATAAGCAAGAGCTATTGGGCAGTCACGAATTTTATCCACTATATATGGTGCCATAAAAACTGCACTAACAGAGGCGGCACAAAGAAGTGCAAGTCCACAATGCACCGGCCACAATTTTTTATTGCGGGCAAGATATGCTATGGAAAGTGCAGCTAAAATCGCATTGGCAGGGAAAGCCGGCAATGTGTAAGGCAATAGTTTAGACACGCTGGCGCTGAAAAATGCCAGTATCACCACAGATGTTACGGCACAAAAAAGTCCAAGGCGTTGTTCTTTTGTTTCCGGTTTTTTAGGATTTAAAAATTTCAGATAAGCTGCAGGCAAGAACAAAGTCCAGGGCAGAAGTCCTCCGTACATGGCGGCAAAGTGATACCACCAGGGATATTTGTGATCAACCACGCTGGTGAAACGCTGCAGATTTTCGCGCACCAGAAAAGCGTAATAATACTCGCCTTTGGTGACATATATTTCCCAGACAAACCAGGGAAGAGCAATTGCCGCCACAGCCAGAGCGCCTGTAATTGGATTGTAGAATTTGAGAGCCGGCCATAAGTCCCTGTTTATCAAATGATAAAAGAAAAGCACCGCTGCGGTCAAAACAACCGCCACCGGTCCTTTTGTCATCACACCCAGACCAAGTAATCCCCAGGCAAGCCACTTATATGATTTCAGCTTTTGTTCATAAGAATGGAAAAATGCCATCAAAGAGCCAGACACGAATAAAGCCAGAGGCATGTCGGTTATAGCCAGTTTAGAAGAAGCAAGATAAAGCGGCGCGGTCATCAGGCAGATTGCCGCCAGCACACCGGTTTTTTTGTTTGTGTATTTTTCGGTCAACAAATAGGTCGCGCCCACCAGTACAGCACCACATGCGGCACTAAAAATTCTGGCTGCCCATTCGCTCACCCCGAATATTTTGTATGCCATGGCCATGGCCCAGATGCATAGAGGCGGCTTGGTGTAGCGGACCTGATAGTTGAGATAAGTAGTGACATACTCACCCAGTTCGTTCATTTCTCTTGCCGGCTCGGCATAAAGCGCTTCATCCGGATTAAAGAGAGGAAATTTATCCAGCCAGCAAAAGTAAGTTAGACAGGCAAGACTGAAAACAAGAGTAAAAAGAGCCAGGTTTTTTAGATCAAAAGGCTGTTTGCTTGCTGATGTGACTTCGCCGTGTGTCTCTTTGTTTACTACAGATTGAACCGGCGATTGTTCTAGTTTGATCATGGATTTTTGATGTTTATTGAATCGCCGACTCTGTATATCTTTTTGTCTTGCGATTCGTGATAGGTGCGCATGAGTATTTCAGCCATTAAGCCCATCAAGATGAACTGCACTCCCAGCATGAAGAACATGCAGACCAGCACAGGAAGCGGCGTTTCAATGAACGTGGTGTGATAAAAGAGTTTCAACACCACCATCCAGGCAAATGCGGCCATTGCTACAAGGAATGAAATCATTCCGGCTGAGCCGAACACATAAATAGGTTTGGTGAAATAAGTGGACATGAATTTGACTGTGATCAAATCCAGCACCACCTTAAAGGTGCGGTTGATGCCGTATTTAGATTGACCATATTTTCTGGCGTGGTGTGTGACCGGAATTTCAGTCACGCGAGCTCCCTGCCAGGTGGCATAAATTGGAACGAAACGGTGCATTTCTCCATACAACCTGACGTCTTTGATTACTTCGCGGCGATAAGCTTTCAGCGAACAGCCATAATCATGCAATCGCACTTTTGAAATGGATGAAATGATTTTGTTTGCCGTCCAGGATGGAATCAAGCGCAGCCAGAGTCCGTCTTTTCTTTCTTTGCGCCAGCCGCTCACAACATCGAAGCCTTCGTCCATTTTGTCGAGCAGGGCATTGATGTCGGCCGGGTCGTTTTGCAAATCGGCATCCATAGGGATGATCACTTTTCCCTGGGCATGTTCGATGCCTGCCGCCAGGGCTGCCGTTTGACCGAAATTTCTTACAAAGCGAATGACTTTGACTCGTTTGTCCGATTGTGCCAGTTTTGTCAGTTCGGCAAATGAGGCGTCTTTTGAGCCGTCATCAATCAGAATCACTTCCCATGTGCGATTGGTGGAAGTGAGTGAAATGAGAAGTTTGTCATATAAAAGCTCAAGATTGTCTTCTTCGTTATAGACAGGAATGATGACCGAGATTTCCGGTATGGTCATATCCTCGCGCAAATCACTGGAAAGAGTGCTGGGCGAGCAGTCCACGACCGCATCTGAAGCTGTGAGCGAATTGGTTATTGGTGTTAAACTTGGCATCCGACAATTATGCCTTTAATTAGAGCCTTGATGTTCCACCTTGAGAACTTTTCATATTCTTATACTATTAGGTATGATTCGTCGCATCATTAATTGAATACTTTTGAAGGTTAGCAAAATGTGTGGAATAGCCGGTTATATGAATCTCAGGGGAGCCCCTGTAGCTGCCGGCGACAAAATCCCTCTTCAGGCCATGTGCGACTCGATAAAGCACAGAGGTCCGGACGAATGGGGCATGCAAGTAGTGGGACCGTGTGCCCTTGGTATGACCCGGCTTTCTATAATTGATTTAAGCACCGGCAAACAGCCCATTTCAAACCATGACGACACTGTCTGGATTGTTTTTAACGGCGAGATATATAACTTCAAACAATTGAAAGAACGTTTGCTTTCTCTGGGCTACAAATTCAAAACAAGCACAGACACCGAAGTCATTTTGCATCTATATCAAGAATACGGGCTTGCTTGTCTGGATTATCTGGAAGGTATGTTTGCTTTTGCCATTTATGACACGGTTAAGAAACGCACTCTTATAGCCCGTGACCGTATGGGTGAAAAACCCCTGCACTATGCAACAGTCGACGACCATCTGGTTTTTTGTTCTGAAATAAAAGGCATACTGGCATTTCCGGGATTCA
>CAZEQP010000273.1:0-5308 GCA_964514345.1 uncultured Candidatus Obscuribacterales bacterium | reverse complement strand
GCTCTTTGGTTTCAGCATTGCAGAAAAACAAATTGCAATCAGCCGCATATACAAAATGTTTTGAATCTGGAGCCCAGGAGTAGTCGTTGATATAAGCGCCCGCAAACTGATCTGTGTTTTTTTTGACTACTGCAAAACTGGCACTATATTCTTGAAGCCTTTCTCCATCAGCATTTTCAAGGATCAACCGCTGGCTTCCGTCACCTAATCTAGGTAAAGAAAATGCGATCTTTTCCAAAGAGTATTTTCCATCAGGAGACGCTCCCTTGGGCAAAGTAGATTGCGTACCTTTCTGGTTGCTCAGGTCCGTAAAAGTTTCTCCCGGTCTCAGGTGGGTTTCTTCTAAACCTCTTTCCAGCTTCATTTTTTCCCAATTGGCAACGGCTTCCCGATTTTTTTTCTTTTCTTCAGCCGACCCCAGGGATACAACTGTTCTTTTATTTGAATATGAAAATGCCAGGTCATACTTTGGTGCCACTACAAATCTTCCAGACTTATCTATAAAAGCGATGGAGTCTCCCACTTGCACAAGCGCACGTCCCTCGGAGAAAGGCAGAGCGTCTGCGAAAATTGGTTTAATGACCATAGATCCGGATGAATTGATAAAGCCCCATTTTTTATCAGCGGCTTTGACCGGACAGAGCCCTTCCCTGAAATAAAGGGCATCCAGATATTGCGGAACTATTTTTATTTTTGCGCTTTTATCAATAAAACCAAATTTGTTATTTTGTTTTATAGCAGCCAGTCCCTCACCATACCGCCTGGCATCCGAATAAACTGGCGGAATTACAAGTTTTCCAGTATTGTTCAAAAATCCATATTTAGTACCACTCTTCATTCTCGCCATCTGGTCCCAAACTGGATCTACATCATCATACTTTTCACCAAGTTGATTTCCTTTTTTATCAATCAGGCACCAGCGCCCTTTTGGATCCCGCACCTGAGCAGCGCCTTGGTGGAATGCACCGGCATAAGAAAATTTCAAAGGGATTGCAAGACTCCCTTGCTTGTTTATATATCCCCAACGGTTTGATAAAGAACCAAGTGCATTCCAGCCTATGACTATGTCGGGTGAGTCAATGATTGCGGGTGAGAGGTCTTATGAAAATTCGGATACCAGCCACTCGTCATTAATCTTAGCGACTTCCTTACCGGATTTATCCAAAAGTATGTGATTCTTTCTGTCTTTTTCAGCCCAGGCAACTCCTTGCGAAAATGAACTGGCCCGGTTCATTGCAGGCATTTTTACTTCATTACCGTTTATATCGATAAAGACAGCCTTCTCATTACCTACAGGAATTCCAATAGAGGCCAAAGCCTTATTTTCTGTACGTTTGCGCATCATTGCCAATCCTTCTGAGTAGGGCTGCACAAACTGACAATTCAGCTCTTTTAATACTTTTCCATTTTCATCCAGCAGGAAATACTTTGATTTCTCCCCCGCATAGAAACCCAATCTCACTCCGTCGCTGTGAGCCAGGGCATTTCCAGCGAATATTACAGCAGCAATCAGGGTGACACAGCTGCCTAGAAGCAAAAATTTATCTTTCACAGTTAATCCTCAGCCAGGAAAATGTTCAAAGTCAAAATTTAGTATTGCATATTCAGAGATGAGATTTCCGGGTAAGCTTCCATTATGAAAGAAGCCGAAATTATCCAAATACTCGAAAAAGTCCAGGACAACTACAAGAATGCCACGTCCTACAAAGACAAGGGGTCTTGCGAGTCCGGCGTCATTACAAATCTTGGGTCTCATTTTTTCAAGACTAAGTTCTCAAGCAAATTCACACAACCGAATCAGTTTAAGGCGGTCTGGAAATCTGAAAAGGTTTTCGAATACGAACAAGGAAAAAGCTCGGAACCTTCATACGATAATTTCGAACTAAAAGTAACTGGAAATACAGTACTACTGGTAGACAAAATAAAATTCAAACGAGAGCTACTGGAGTTTAATAAACCGGATTTCGAATCCAAATTCATGTTTCCAGGCAAGGATTCATGTTTTATGCAAGTGGTTCCACGCCTATTTCTTAAGCGTGCCCCGATTGGATTACAGCCTTACATATCCGCAAAAGACTGCATCGTCACGTTCATCGATTTGAATGAAAATTTCCTGGACATCGAATTGGAAGGCAATCAAGGCAAAACACAATTAACTATCGACACAGAGAATCTCAAGTACGTTGAAGTCAGAAGCATTGCCAGAGCGGAAAAAATGCTGGCAGAATTTATAAGCCAAAAACATTCTCAAATGCTTGCAGATATATTTTCTACAGTTATGAAATCCACTGTTGGTGTGACAGACGCGTCGTACTATTCAAAAATCACTTACACCGAAGTCGATTTAAAAAACTAAATTCTCTAACTTAGTTTCGCGAATCTGGTTTGCGTCAAATTTTCAGAACCGGCAAGGTCTTGCTTAAATGGCTAGAATCCATAGCCTTACTGAATATTTTGTCCACTAAAATTACCGCAATTAACTTTTCAACTTAGCATTTTTGCTAAATAATGGTGGTATGAATGAGTGGTGTTCAGCATGGAAACAGACGATGAAATCAACTAAAAAAAGAACCACTTCAGATGGAATAGAAATTCTTGATCATGTTTTTTTGAAGAATGATCCGGAGCTAGCCGCGATGGTAGAGGCAGAACTGAAAGCTATGGAACTAGGTATTCACATCTCACAAATGAGAAAGAAAGCCGGTATGACACAAGAACAATTGGCTAAAAAAATTGGAACCACAGGCTCAGTCATATCTCGCCTGGAAGATGCCTCTTACGAAGGACACTCGCTAAAATTGTTGCATAAAATCGCTTTTGCCTTAGACAAGAAAATCGAGATTAAATTCGTTAATAGAAAGCGCAAGAGTGCATAGAAGTTAAATTTCTAAGTCCGCCTCTGCTGCAAGCGATTGAACTTAATTTGAAGCTTTTTGAAACGCTGCTCCAAATTCTGTTTGACTCCTTCAACTGCCGCAAGATACGCGATTACTTCGCCCTGCGAAATTCCTAATTCCTTGGCTTTATCATCAATGACTTGTTTTACTTCTGGTTTCAATTGAGCGTGAAGATCCACATTTCCTTTGGCGGGACGTCCTCTTTTTTCATATCCAGCCAGGTTACCTTCCAAATACGCGATATACGTTTCGTCAAGAATTTCATTAAACAAACGCCAAGCCTCATTTTCGGTCCTAGCACAACCCAGCACTCTTTCAAAAATCGGAGAGCTTACTGTAAAAGTTCTTTCCGATTCATCGTACTGGCACAAAGCCGTCATTTTAATTGCCTTCTTATTCATTGATTTTCCTTTTGAATAGTCTTTCTCACTAATCTGACGTAACTATCCAGGACCTCACCACTTTGTGAATTTGCTCGATTGGCATCCTTAACTCCCACTCTATCATCAAAATAATTTTCAGTACAGTTTATTTAATATTCAGTCCCGAATATTTTCACCTACCAAAATTCTAGCCGGTCATTTCTTCCGCGGGAACTATCAAATCATTGAAACAGACAAGGTCTTGCCACTTTCAAAAAACAGAAAAGACGGCATTTTGCCGTCCTTTCTGCGTCTTCGTCGCGGTTGTTCTTTGAGGGAAGTTAAACTTTAAACTGTTATTCCACCGGAAGCTTCTAGTGACTGACCGGTTATCCAGCCACCATCCTCGGAGGCAAGAAAAGCAACTACATTTGCAATGTCTTCAGGCTCACCGACACGCTTGAGCGCTGTTTTTTCGATGTAGGCTTTTTTGGCTTCATCTGGCATTGCTTGATGATACATATCTGTGGCGGTGGTTCCGGGGGCGACACCATTTACTGTGATTTGTCGTGCTCCCAACTCCTGGGCCCAGATTCTTGTGAGAGTATCTAGAGCCGCTTTGCGGGCCGAATAGATACCCATTCCAGGCAAAGAAGTTTTGGCGGCAACCGAGGAAATATTGATAATGCGTCCGCCATTTTGCAGAACTTTCAAAGCTGCTTTGGTGGTGGCAATAACACCTCTGACATTGACACTGAAGATGCGATCAAACTGTTCTACATCCACTTCTTCAATAGGTCCGCCTTCCCAGACTCCGGCGTTGTTTACCAGAATATCCAGTTTGCCGTGGTCTCTTTTAAGCTGTTCGAATAATTGTTCGACTTCTTTTTGCGAGGATGCGTCAGCCTTATAAGCGTATGCTTTACTTTCGCCTTGATTGATTTCATTTACGACTTTATCAGCCGAGTCTTTGTTTTTAGAATATGTCAGGGCCACAGTCGCCCCTTCTTCAGCCAGACGTTTGGCGATTGCAGTACCTATTCCTCTAGAGCCGCCTGTGACCAGGGCGATTTTGCCGGCCAGTCTTTTTTGTGTTTTTTCTTTTTGTCCTTCTAGAACTTTCATTTGCTTCCACCTTCTGTATAAATGTTTGTTTTTCCGCAGCGCTTGCCTTTACCCTTACATAATAGACCGACCGGTCTATTTACTTCAAGTATCCCAAAAATAAAAATCGCCGGAGCCGAAATTACCCAAATTTTCGGTGTTTTTTGGTCCTGAAAACTCTGGGATCATTCAAATAATCAATGTTAAAAATTCAGTGTGCCATTTAGGCCACATTTTTACCATAGACCAAAAGGTTCAAAGTCCAAGCAAATTCGGCCATGGCGGCCATTTTTCGGCATCCATATAATTTCATCATGCTATGAAATCGGCAGAAAAGTATTTCAATAAGCTCAAGGTCCAGGGCAATGTCACCAAATGAATCCACTAATATTCAATCTATAAAAGAGCTCGAATGGCTGGCTCATTTTTATTTGATGCACGGCCGAGCCGATCTGGCGGAAAAGATAAGAAAGGATGTCGAGCTTTTGCGTTATCGTCTGCACGAACACGAAAACGGCATGCCTTCAAAATCCTTTAATAACATCAAGCCAGACTCTACGGATCTCACTGGCCCCAGTTAAACCGGGCTCTATGGGATGCGGCTTCCAGTACCAGAAGTTTTCATCACTTCCACACATGGCGCCGTGACCCATAAAATGCCAGTAAACCTCCGCTACGTTGTGTCCATGATCGAAGGAAAGATCGCGCACAAGTTGATTGAAACTGGTCAAATATTTCACGTCAAACTCTGAATACAATTCTCTGGCGCACGGCATTATGCCTGTATCGTCTGTCGGATCGTATAAAGTTGTGATTATTACTTTGCTTTGTTTAAAAGTGTTCTGAAAAAATTTCATCAATGTCTTAAATTCAGACTCTAATTTTGCCAGTCTTTCCTGCAACAAATTTGTTTTTTTCATGTCTAAAGCCTGAAGGGCAGCAAGA